>JACQFG010000014.1 GCA_016200155.1 Planctomycetota bacterium
CCGACGTTCATCAGCACCGGCAGACGCTTGCCGGAAATCGTGTAGAGCACTTCCTTCATCAGGACCAGACCCTGTCCCGACGTGAAGTTGGTGACGCGCCCGCCAGCCACCGCGAAGCCTTCGCACACGGTGGCCGCGGAATGCTCGCTCTCCGGTTCGAAGAACAGCAGGGTGTCGCCCCACAGGTTCTTTTTGCCGTTCATGACGGCTGCATTGAACCCGCCGCCCATGGTGGTCGAGCTGGTAATCGGGTAGGCGCCCGCAGCCTGGGCAACGTTGATCTCGACGTGAACGACGGCTTCGGCGCCGTCGCACGTGGTGGGAATGCCAGGGTATTCGAATTTCGGTTCGGGGGCGGCTTCGGTCGGCTTAAGTTTGGGAGGGGATTTCGGAAGCGTTACGGTGCTCATTGCGGTCCTCGTTGTGGGTCAGCCGGCTATATCACACCGGCTCACTCCTGTTATATCGCAACGCGACGCAACGGCCAAGATCTGTTGGTGGTTAGGCGCAAAGTTTGCCGCTAGCGGCGTAGCAAGAGCCTTGCTACGCCGCAAGCGGCAATTTACGGGAGCGAATAAAACCCGAGGCAATTGGGCGATTCTGCGGGAGAGTGGTTGTCGTTCTCATTCTGCTTGCCGTGGATGCCTACCAGGAAGGGCCCGGCGCTCATGAACGGCATGGGGCCGCCGCCGTCGCCGCCGACCTGCATCGAATCGTAACGGTCCGCCGGATTCAGGCGATCCCCGTCGACGCGCATGAACGTGACTGTGATTGCGTCCAGGATCGCGCCCTGGCGCATGGTCGCGCCCCCGACGGCATAACCGGCCTTGGCCTTGAGACATTGCACCTGCTTTCCAGGCCGGCCAAACGCCCGGCCGACTTTCTCCCCCTGCTTCGTCAGATAGATGGGTTGCAGAAATACGACAACCTGCTGGTCGCCTTCGCCGGCGAAGAACCCAATCAGCACGCCGCCCTGCGGATAGGTATCGGAGAACGGCCTGGTATCGACGCGGTTGCTCGAGGCCTTGTTCGTGACGTACTGACGCTGGTCGATCGTCTTCTTCAGGTCGGCCCAGTAGGCGCTGGTCGGCGCCAGCGCTCCGGCGAATTTGTTCGGCCCCAGGTTCTTGGCAATCAGCTGGTCCAGGTCCGCCTTGCGCCTGGCATCGTCGTCTTGCTTGGCACGTTCCCCATCGTCGTTCGCCTGCTGCCGGCCTCGGTTGACCCCCTCTTTGAAGCCCTTGTTAAATCCCTTCATGAAATCAGTGCAGCAGCAACACCCGAGCTGGCTCACAGCGACGATGATGATCGCGACAACCGAACGAAGCATGAAGCACCTCACATAAGAAAGTCCGTTTGGGCGTAGGCTAGCGTCACCCAACTCCGTTTGCGTCGGGTGCCGCGGCCGCTTCACATCATATTCTGGCCGGCCGCGATGAGAAGAGCCCTTACCTTGATGCGATCCTCGGCATTGATGTTGAGCACCTGAACGGTGGCTCGCCCGCACTTGGTTTTGCCGACGAGTACCGGCCCGCGCCACCGGAAATGACGATTCCAGTTCTGCCGACGCGGGTCAAACAAAGTCACGACCTCGTCGTCGACTCGGCCCGACAGATTCGATCCTTTGGCCAGATTGCACGTATGGCAGCTCCAGGCCAGATTGTCCCGATCATTTCGGCCGTGGTGTTTGCGCGGGATGATGTGTTCCAGGTGAAACGTGTAGGGATCGTCGTCTTCGTCGATGTGGCAGTATTCACAGCGGAAGCCGGCGCGGGCTTGAACGAAGCGACGTATCGCGCGCGCGTTCATGGAGCGCTTTGGGCAAGGAGGAGGCGGGCCTTCGCTTGCAGGATGGCGATAAGGTTCCCCGCGGTCACGTACCACTCATACTCTGCGCGTTCCTCGTCCGTGAGTTCACCTTCATTGCACTTGCGCGCGAGCTTGTTCACGCGTGCCTGCGTCTTCGCGTCGGCTTTCAAGCGAATGAGCTTGCGCGCCGCCTCGACGTTCAGGCTCTCCGTCACGGGCTGAAGGAAGCGTTCCAGCACAGCAGTTTGATTGTGGCGGCTCATGTTCGCATTATAGCAATCCGCGCTGCTCACAGCCCCGTCACCTCCCAGCCCTTGCGATAGCGGCGCCGTACGTGCTCGTTGGCGGCCTTGTGATTGGTCACTTCCATCTTGGCCTGGTCCCACTCGAGCGTCGATTTCGGGAAGCGCGTCGCCAGGCAGCCGAGCAGCACTCCCTCGGTGAGATTGCCGGAGTATTCGAACGGCGTCGAGGTTCGCCCGTTGCCGCGGACGGCTTCGACGAACTGGAGATAATGGTTCTGCGCGCCGGGCGTGGGCCGACGGTAGTCGCGGAACTTTTCTTCGGGCAGCAGGATCGGGGCGGCGATGTACGGCGAATAGAGGATGCCGTCGGTGCCGATGTAGAGCGAGCCCTGGCCGCTGAGAGTACGCTTGCCGACTTGATCGCGGACGGCCTGCGGGGGCCGGGCGGCGCCGTCGTACCAGGTGAGCGTGACGCGATCGGTGGTGACCTTTGTGCCGGGGAAGGTGTAGCGGACGATGCAATCGAGGCCCCAGTTGTGGGCGTTGGGGGCGCCTTGCTCGGCGCGTACGGAGATCGGCTGTGTCAACGACAGCGACGAGAACACCGGGTCGAGGATATGGCAGCCCATATCGCCGAACGTGCCGGTGCCGAAGTCGAGCCGTTTGCGCCAGTTGCCCGGATGATAGTAACCGCCGCCGATGAAGTTGCGATCGGCTGCGACGCCGAGCCACCAGCTCCAGTTGAGCGAAGCCGGGACGGCATCCTTGCGATCGGGCCGGGCGCCGCGATCGCCCCATTGCTTGTCGCTCCAGCTGTGGACCTCGCGGATCTTGCCGATCGCGCCGCCCTGGATCATGGCGACGACCGTGCGATGCACTTCATGCGAGTGAATCTGGATGCCCATCTGCGAAATGATGCGCCGATCGGCGGCGACGCGCTTGAGCTGGCGGGCCTCGTAGATCGTCTGCGTCAAAGGCTTCTGCGTGTAAACGTGGATGCCGGCCTGCATGCAGCGCATCGTGATCGGGGCGTGCATGTGGTCGGGCGTCGAGATGTTGGCGCTGTTGAGGCCTTTCTCCTTGTCGAGCAGCTCGCGCCAGTCTTGATAGAGGCGGACGTTGGGGAACTGCTTGCGGACCGCGGCTTGCCGGGCCGTATCGACCTCGGCGACGGCGACGAGGCGCAGGTTCTTGCTGGCCGCGAGAGAGCGGATGTCGGAGAGGGCCATGCCTTCGCCGCCGAAGCTGGCGTGGTTGAGCGTTTCGTTGGGCCCGGCCTTGGACATGTCGCTGAAAACGAACGGCACGCCGATGCCGACGGCGGCCATCGACTTGAGCGCGGAACGGCGGGAGAGTTTGTTCGCCATGATCGAAGGCCTCCGGGGCGGTGCGGGGATGATTCAAACAGTATATCGACAACGCCGGTCTTCGTTTAGCGCCCGCATGGCGCCACGCGGGGGCTAAACGAGTACCGCGCATGAAAAAAGCCCAGTCCATCGGACTGGGCTCTTGTCTGAAGCGATCAACGTTTAGCGATCCTGCTTCGGCGCCGGATTAGCCGGCAGGTCCTGGATGGGGGCCGGCAGCGGCTGCACCTGGCCCGGCTGAATGCGGATCGGCGGCAGCGGCTGAATGCCCGGACGAATGCCGGGCACGACGCCCGGCTGCACGCCTGGCTTAGCGTTCGGATCGACGACGTACTTCTGGATCAGGTACTTGCCGTTGTTCTCGTCGAGCCACTTTTGCATGTTCGAGTAGACTTCCGGCTGCGTACGGCCCTGGACGAGTCCGTCCATCTGAGTGATGCCGAGCTGGTTGAACAGCTCGAACGGCGCCGGGATCGGCAGACCGTAAGCCGTCTGCTTCCAGTCGCCGCCGGCGAGGGCTTTGAGAATCAGCTGGCTTTCGGCGGCGTCGATGGCGACCAGCTTCATCGGCTGGCCGGTCGTGTTGTTCGGGTTGCGATACTTGCTGATGAGGAGAGCCGCCGCGGTGTAGCGATCGTCTGTCTTGAGAGCCGCGACCGGGTCGCCCATGACCTTGGCGAGCTGCTTGGCGGTCTTGACCTGAGCTTCGAAGCCCGGGTTATCCTGGCGGGTGGTAAAGTGCTGGTAGTTTGCCGCCAGGTAGAAGTTTTCCTTGTGGTGCTTGCTGACGGTGAACAGCCCGTCCTGGCCGACGGTGAGGTTCATCTGCTGGATGCCGGGGAAAGGCCGACGGCCGGGGAACGGCTGGATCTGCGGCTGTCCCGGAGGCGCGACCGGCAGAATCTGCACGCCGCCATTGGGGCCATTGAGCGGAGCCGCGTTCGGCTGCACGATGAAAGCGATGCGGACTTGCTGCGTATCCTTCTTCAGGCCGAACACCGGGTCGCTGACCTGCACGACGGCGACGCGATAGGTGACCTTCGGACCGTTGGCGACTTGCGGCGCCTCCACGTCCATCGGCTCGATGGCGATGACCCGGCCGACGAACACCGCGTCCGCCTGGCCGATGAGCCGATTCGGGCTCGGCATGATCATGTCGGCGCGAACCGCGCGGACAACTTCCATCTGGGCGCCAGGCGCGATTTGGATTTGAACCTGAACGGGAAGAGCCTGAGCCGGAGCGACCTGAACCTTCTGGACCGGCACCGGCACCGGCGCATCGACCTGAGCCGAAGCGATCGCACTCGTACACGCCAACGAAAGACACGCAAACCACTTACGCATGAGAAACTCCTTGGAACTTGGAAACACCACGTATATTCAGTAAGACGAATTCAACGGGTAAAGCGATTGCATCGTACCTGAGATTCTATGGAAACGCACCCGCGCCCGGCACAAAAAAATAACGAACCGGGACGGCTTCATCATGGCGTCGGACCTCCCACAAGTCAAACTCAAAACAGCTCGCCGATCTTCTCATCCCTGGATCTTTCAGAAGATGATCGAGAAGCCCGCCGACCGCATTCCGGGGGGCTCGATTGTTGACATTGTTGATCGGGATAATGTCTGGGTCGGCCGCGGCTTTTATAACTGGCATTCCCGCATATCTTTGCGCTTGTTGACCAGCAACAAGGACGAGCCAATCGATGCCGAGTTTTTCGCGAAACGCATCACCCAGGCAGTCGATCTGCGGCGAAAATGGCTGAAGCTGGATGACGTTACGAACGCTTACCGCCTGGTTCATTCCGAGGGAGATGGGCTAAGCGGGCTGGTCGTCGATCGCTTCGGCGCGCTGATCGTGCTCGAATTTTTTTCCGCGGGCATGTTCCGCGTGCGCCAGATCTTGCAGGACGCGCTCACCGGACATTTCCCCGACAGCGCGTTTTACTGGTTTGCCGAGGAGCATGTGCAGAAGCAGGAGTCGATCGACTGTCGGCCGCCGGAAGCCCCGCCGGCAGGGATCATCACGGAGCACGGGCTGCGGTTTCGGGTCGCGCCGGGGAGCAAGCACAAGACGGGCTTCTTCGCCGACCAGCGCGACAACCGCAAGATGCTGGCGAGCCTGTGTGCCGGCAAGCGCGTGCTTGATCTTTGCTGCAACACTGGAGGCTTCGCGGTTTACGCCAAGGCGCTGGGCCAGGCCGAGGAGGTCGTCGGCGTCGATCTCGACGAGAACGCCATCACGCTCGCCAAGCACAACGCCAACCTCAACCAGGCCAAGGTCCGCTTCGTACACGGCAACTTGTTCACCTGGCTGCGCGACATCCTGCCCTCGGGCCAGCGCTTCGACGTGGTGATCCTCGATCCGTCGAAGCAGACGCGCGATCGCGAGGAGATCGACTTTGCGCTCAAGCAGTATTTCGACATGAACAAGCTCGCCCTGCAAGCCGTCGCGCCGGGCGGCATCTTCCTGACCTGCTCGTGTACGGGCTTGATAAGCGAAGAAATGTTCCTGGAAACGCTGCGACGCTCCGCCTGGCAAGCGGGCCGCGTGTTGCAGGTCGTGCACATCGCGGGCGCGGGGGCCGATCATCCGTTCCTGGTACATGTGCCGGAAGGACGCTATCTGAAGGCGGTGTTTTGCCGGGTAGAGTAGGAAGAAGGGGGGAAGGGGAGAAAGGGAGAAGGGGAGAACGGGAGATAAACGTCGTCTCCCTTTCTCCCCTTCTCCCCATCTCCCCTTCTCCCTTTTTTCCCCTTCTTGTCTCACGGCCGCCCAGCGCCGGCGCCGGTGACGCCGACGACGGTGACGCGCGGCTCGGTCATGTCGATGACGGTCGCCTGAGTGGAGGCGGCGACGGACTTGTTGCCGGCGCGGTCGGTGACTTCGACCTTGAAGTAGAACTGTCCGCCGGCGTCGCGCGGGAAGGCCCAGCGATGGACGCCATCGTTCTTCACGCCAGCGGCGATGACCTGCCACGGACCATCCGGACGGGTGCGATAGTAGAGCGAGACGGCATCGGCGCCGAGGTTCTTGTCGTGGGCGTTCCAACGGATCTCGACCTGGCCGGCGCTGGGCAGGACCTCGGTGGAGCGCAGTTGCACGAACGGGGCGGTGGTGTCGACCTCGATGGTGTACTGCGGCGCGTCGCCGCGGACCGGGGCCTTGCCACCGAAGCCGTTGCCGTTGCTGACGACGATGCGAATGCCATAGGCGCCATCGCCGGGCAGGTCGATCTCGGTGGGACTGCGTTTGTCCTTGGCCTCGGCGAGGCGGTGCCAGGTTTGGCCGTTGTCGGGCGTCATGTAGATTTCGACCTTGCCGACGCCGCTGGGCCCGACCTGGTCGATGCGGAAATCGACATTGGCGTGCGTGGTGTTGATCAGGTGCACGGGCAGGGATTGCTTGGTCGGCAGGTCCGTGCCGAAGCGCGGCGGCGGCGCGTCCGGAATCGTGGGCGGGTGCATCGGCGGCGGGGGCGGCGGGACATCGAATTTCGTGATCTGGCCCGGCGTCCGCGCCCCGTCCTTGGGCAGCGGGGGCGGGATCGACGTCAGCTTCTGCGGATCGGGAATCACGCCCGCCTGCGATATCTGGCCTCCCGCGGGCGGCGCGGCCTTCAAGGTCGTGCCGATCATCTCACGCAGGTTGACTTCCTTGCTGGCCGTGTTCCGCGCCATGTCCATCACGCTCACGACGACCGGGAACTGCATCATCTCGGCGCCGCGGACGCGGAAAACGCCGGGCTGGTTCGGCACCATCTCCAGCGCGAGATCCCCCTTGTCCGTGCGGCACACCGCCTTCAGCGTCGCATGATCCGGGTTCGCATCCTGGACCGTGCAGCGCAGGCAGAAGTCGCCGTCCGCGTTCCACGGCTGCACGTCGATCACCGGCATCGTCGTGTCCACGATGACGCGCTGGCTGGGCGGCTCCATGTTCACGTCCGGCGGCGACATCTGCCCCGTCTTGTAGACCAGGGCCAGGCTGTACCAGTATTCGCCGTCCTGCGCGACCTTGCAGCCGAAGCGCTCCAGGTTCGCCGGCGCTCGCTCCAGAAGCGTCCAGCCGGCGCTGGGCGTCTTCATGTAGAGCCGAATTTCGGCCACGTTGGCGCGATCGGCCGCGTCCATGACGACCGGCAGATCGAAGGTATGGCTGCGCGTGTAATTGACGCCAGGCAGCTTGCTGCCGGGAGGCAATTGCGCGGACGCAATGCTTGCGAACCCCAGCAGGCCCGCACCGCCCAACAATGCCGAGCCGAGGATGGCCGCGTGCAGGCTCTTGACCGTCCAGCGACGCACGATGTTTGCCCACTTCATGCCCGTTCTCCCCTTGGTACGAGTCGCGCCGCCGGCCCATCTTTCCCCCGGATGGCCCGCTGGCGGAAGCACTGCTACGAAAGCTCTGAGTGAGAGACGGGTAGATAGCCCATTCGCATTTCCTGTCAAGAGCGAATCGCGGGAATTTACGAACGCGCGTTGCCGAAACCCAACAGAACCACGCGGGGCACGGGGAACACGAGGGAAATCAGGAATTACCGTTGTTTCCCAGGCTGGATCGCGCAGGAATCGGAATTTTGCCTAGCCTGCATTCCCCCGTGTTCCCCGTGACCCCCGTGGTTCAATGAGCGGCATCTCAATTCTGGCCTGCGCTTGCTCGAAATCGGCGCTTCGTTTATGCTTCGCGGTGCACGAGATCGTAGGACAGGCAGCCTTGCCTGTCCGTGGTGCTTCGGGACAGGCAAGGCTGCCTGTCCTACGACTGCTGAATCTTAGGAGTCAGGGATGACGCCTTCACTTGCGGATGCCGTCCATGCGGTTCTTGATCGAGGCCTCGTGGTGCGCGACCAGGCGGATGCGGGTGCGCCGATCGACTGGGATGCCGAGCGCGCAACGTTGATCGCTCTGCTCGACGCTTTCGAGGTGCGCGAGGAGGTTGTCTCCCCGGGGGGCGGTCTCGACCTGGTGTTCTCCGAGACCGGCAGCCCCGAGGAAAGCGCCCGCCTGACGCGCGCCACCATTCGCTTTGCCCTGACC
>JACQFG010000100.1 GCA_016200155.1 Planctomycetota bacterium
GATTCATCATCAGCACGATTACTTCGGCAACCCGATCACGTTGTTCACCATCCAGGAGCCGCACAAAAAACTGGCGATCACCGTGAAGCATCGCGTGGAAGTGATGCCGAGCGAGCCGATCACGCTGCTCAATTCGCAGGGCTGGGAGACGACACGCGATCTGCTGAAGGCCGACCGCTCGCCGCCGGTGCTGGAGGCGTATCAGTTCACGCTCCCCTCGGCATATGTGCCGCGGAATATGGAGCTGGCGAGTTATGCGGCGCCGTCTTTCACGCCGGGCCGGCCATTGCTCGACGCCGTGTCCGATCTGACGGCCCGCATCCATCGCGAGTTCCGCTACGACGCCAAGGCGACCACGATTGCCACGCCGCTCGCCGACGTCCTTCGGCAACGACGCGGCGTCTGTCAGGATTTCGCACACCTGCAAATCGGCTGCCTGCGCTCGCTTGGCCTGGCCGCACACCAACAACCTGATTCCGTCGGATCAGCACCTGACGATCGCCTGGGGCCGCGACTACGACGACATCAGCCCGATCAAGGGCGTAATTCTCGGCGGCGGCACGCACACAATGACGATCGCGGTGGACGTGGCTGCAGCTCCCGTTTAGGTTTCTTTCCGCTGAACATCTCCACACGGCGCGGTCAACTTTTCGTCGCCTTATTGTGGCACGACGCTCCGCGTCGTGATTTGCGACGCGGAGCGTCGCACCACATTGCGCCTCGGCCGCATTATGTATTTTCAGAGCAATGCCCGCGTTGCGCCGCGCGATCGCGCGGCGCCATGCGGGCGCTAAACGAAGAGAACTCAGTTCCCGCCCGCTCCGATGCTCGGCGGCCGCGCCTTCTTCCACGCGACGACATCCTGCGTCAGCACCTCGATGGCTTTTTCCAGCTGAACGTCGATGCCGCGCGCCAGGTCGTCCGGGTGCGGCTCGATCAGGACGTCCGGCCTGACGCCTTCCTTTTCCATGTTGATCCCCTTCACGGTGTGGACGCCGATGCGCGGCGTGCGGAACGTCGAGCCGTCGATCAGCGTGACATTGCGCGTGCCGATGACGAAGCCGCCCGTCGGTTGGCCGACCAGCTTGCCCAGGCCCCACGTGCGGAAGGCGTGCGGGAAGATCTCGGCATCGCTGTAGGAACGGTTGTTGATGAGCAGGGTGAGCGGCTTGGTCCACTTGCGGTCGTACGATCGCAGCACCAATCCGGAGGACCCGTCGCGATGGCTGAAGATGGTGTGCTCCTTGCCGGTGAGGTAGTTGAGCACCTGATCGTGCGTGAAGCCGCCGCCGTTGAAGCGGACGTCGAGGACGATGCCGTCCTTGTCGAAATTGTCGGAGTAGAGCGTGCGGATGAAGCGATCCAGGCCGGGCTCCTGCATGTTCGGGATGTGAATGTACCCGAGCCGGCCCTTGCTCAGTTCCGTGACGCGGTCGGCGTTCTTCTTGATCCAGCGCTCGTACATCGGCTCGTTGATCTTGGCCCGGTTCTCGCCGCGGACCTCGACCCGGCGTTTCCCCCCGGGAGCGTCGGCATCGGCGATGTGCAGGACGACGATTTCGCCGACCTTGTCGTTGAGCAGTTTCGAGATGTTCGTCCTGGCGGTGAGATCGACGCCGTCGATGCGGTAGATGCGATCGCCGGGCTTGATGTTGATGCCGCGGCGGTCGGCGGGCCCCCCCTTGAGGACTTCGAGGACCTTCAGGTCGGGACCGGGATACCTGACATCGAAGATCAGGCCTAGTTCGGCGGTCTGCTGTTCGGGCGTGCCGAGGTTGCCGGAGATGCCCAGGTGCGACGCGTTGAGCTCGCCGAGCATCAGGCTGATGAGCGTGTAGAGGTCTTCCTTCAGCTCGCAGTGGGCGACGAGCGGGCGATACTTCGCGCGGACCTTCCGCCAGTCGGCGCCGTGGAACTTGTTGTCGTAAAAGCTCTCGTTGAGGGCGCGCCAGCTCTGGTCGAACATTTCGAGGAACAATTCGTCCTGGCGAATGTTCATGCGGGCGCTGAACGGGACGATGTTGGGTCCGACCGGATTCTGCCCGCCGATCATGACGGCGCGGATGTTGCCCGAGCCGTCGCGGAAGTAGATCTGGCTGGGGAAGTAGCGCGACCAGGTGATCTGCGCGGGCTTCATGCCGCCGGTGGTGAGTCGCTGGACCGATCCGCCGTCGCTACTGGCGAGCCAGAGGTCGTCGACATCATCGATGGTGCCGCGGAAGGCGATTTTGCTGCCGTCGGCGGAGATGGCAACCTCAGTGACGGTGCCGTTGGCCGGGTGCTTGACGCGCAGATGGATGTTCTCCCAGTCGATGTCCTTCGTCGGAAACGCGCCGGCGCCGAGCGGCTTTTGCAGCGCCATCACATACGCGCTCGTCTGGTTCCCCTTGCGGGCGCTGACGAACGCGATCTTGCTGCCGTTGCGGCTCCAGCTAATGCCGCCGTTGTACGTGGCGAAGCGCGTGATGTTGCGCGCCGGGTTCTTGAACGTCGCGCCGACCGACGGGATGATGAACAGCTCGCTGGCAAACGACCCGTCCATGCGGGCGTAGCAAATCCATTGGCCGTCGGGCGACCATTCGTAATCGAAGACCTGCCCGTCGTTGACGATCACCTTTTCGTTCGTGCCGTCAGGGTCCATGGCGATGAGCTTGCCGGCTCGGACGAAGACGACGCGCTGCCCGTCGGGCGAGTAGCTGACGCCGACCTCTGCCTCGGGGGTGTCGGTGATCTGCTTGACCTTGTATTTGTGAGCACCGACGATATCGCGATGATCGGGATCGTCGGATTCGAGTGCATAGATGTCCTCGTGCCCGCCGCGGTCGGAGAGGAAGAGGATCTTCTTGCCGTCGGGCGCCCAGGCGATGCCGTGATCGAAGGCGGGGTGATTGGTGAGGCGTTTGGCCTTGCCGCCGTCGCGCCCCATGAGGAAGATCTCGCCGTGCACGACGAAAGCGATGTGTTTCTCATCGGGCGACCAGGCGAACTCGGTCGCGCCGGTCGTAAACGTTTTGACGATCTCCGGGTTCGCCTTGTCGTCGGCCTGCACCCCGATCTTCATCTTTCGGCTCTTGCCGTCCTTGATCGTGTGGACCCAGATGTCCGGCCCGCATTCGTAGACGATCACCTCGCCCTTCGCGCAGATGCGTGCCCGGCGCACGAAGTCGTCCTTGTGCTGCGTGACCGGGACGGGGTTGACCGATCGTTCCAAAACGTCGCCCAGCTCGTGATTGACGATGTTCGCCAGCCCGCCCTTGACGTCGCTGACGTAATAGAGCGACTTGCCGTCGGCCGCCCACATCGGGTAACTGTCCTGCCCCGGATGCTTGGTGACGCGCTGATTGTTCGACCCGTCGGCGTTGCAGATCCAGATATCGTCGTTCGAAGAACCCTTGTAGCCCTTGCGATACCACGTCCCCGGCCCGCGCACATAGGCGATCTTGTCCCCCTTCGGACTGTAGACGCCCTCGCGCCCTTCGAACGCGCTGACCTGCTTGGCCTGCCCGCCGGCAAGCGGAACAGAATACAGCTCCATGCGGAACGGCAGATCGACCGACCGGCCCGACTGGAAGAGAACGTGCTGGCTATCGGGCGACCAGCCGGTGACGTAATCGTCGGCCGAGTCGAAGGTGAGCCGTTTGGGCCTGCCGCCGTTGACGGAGATGACGAAGACGTCGTACTGTCCGTGGCGGTTGGAGGAGAAGGCGATCCACTTGCCGTCGGGGCTGAAGACGGGGATGTAATCGTGCTTCTCGTGCATGGTGAGGTGCTTGGCGACGCCGCCGTTGACATCGACGAGCCAGATATCGCCCAGATAGCTGAAGGCGACGGTCTTGCCGTCGGGCGAGATATCGGGGCCGCGCACGAAGCGCACCGGGTCCTGAGCGTGGGCCGCGGCGGGGATGAGGAAGAGGATGATGCCGAAAACAATGCGGTTCATGGGTGGGAATCCTGCGGGGTTCAAAATGACGATTTGATCATCGTATCACCCCACCCACAAAAACGCAAAAGGATCTCACGCAAAGGCGCAAAGGCGCAAAGAAGATAAATGGCATCAGTCTCTTCTTTGCGCCTTTGCGCCTTTGCGTGTGCCCTATTTCCCGGTCGGCACCGTCCCGTCCAGGTACCGCCAGTCCTTCAAGAACCGCAGCAGGTCCGCCATCTGCTGCACGTTGATGTTTTTCTCCAGCTCGTCCGGCATCAGCGACACGCCCGTCGACTGGATCTCGTCGATGTCCTTGCGCAGCACTACGTCCTTCTGCCCCTCCGGCCGCACCAGCGTGAGCGACGACGCCGACTCCGCCGTCAACAGGCCCGTCAGCACTCGGCCATCCTTGGTGGACACGACATAGTTGACGTAATTGGCGTCGATGGCCGCGTTCGGCACGATGATGTCGAACAGGAGGGCCGACTCCGTCTTGGTGCGCGTGTCGGCAATGTCCGGCCCGACGTCGACGCCGATCCCCGCGACGCGATGGCAGGTCGCGCAGTTCTTCTTGAACACTTCCCGGCCATCCTTGGCGTTGCCTTTGATCAGGAGGGCCTGCTGATATTGCTTGAGCACCTTCTGCCGATCGGCGGGAACATTGTCGGCAAGCAGCTTCTTGGCCCGCTCGCGAATTTTTTCGTCCTTGTGATTCGCAAGTTGCCGGGTGCGCAGCGGATCGAGTTCGCCGGCCTTCATGCGTTTCGATTCGATCTCGTCGAGCAGCACGTTGACGCGCGCCGGTTGCCGCAGCATCGCTTCGAGGATTTCGCGGCGCACGCTGGGCGAGGCGCTGGGCCAGAGTTTCATCAGCAGCTCGGGGACTTCCTTGTCTTGCTGGGTAGCGAGAGCGCGCAGGGCGGCGATGCGCAGCTCTTGTGATGGTTCCTTTTCGACGAGCGGAAGCAGGGCCTGTTTGGCGGTCGGCCAGGCGGCGTGGCTGATCACTCGTAAGTATAGCAATCGCTCGGCAAGCGGATGCTTGACGTTCGCTGCGCCTTTTGAAGCATCCGAGAATAAGCCATCCATTCTCTTCAAGTAGTTTGCGCGGGATTCCGCACCTAACTCGTCTGCGACTGTCACCAGTGTCACTCCTCGGCGTTCGAGTCCGTCGGCGAATCCAGCGAGTCCACCCCATCGCATTGGATCAAACTCCCATCGCGTCACATTTACAAACGCCTTCGCGTAGCTTTGCGCATCCTTTTGGGCACCGACGATTGCGGCCAGATCGCGCCACAAGATAACGAAATTCTTCGTGTCCGTTTCAGGGTCCGACCAATCCCGGTACCTGGTCATGGTGAGCCCAAGCACCTCTACTGCGTGCTTTGGCATTACCGTTTGCGCGGCCAAGCGCGACCAGCGATCATCGATATTCTTGAGCGCAGGAAGGTAAACCAAATCAATCGCGTCGGTGCCACCAACGGATAGGGCCGCCTGATATTGCACACGGGCATCCTTGTCCGTGCACATCATATAAACCTCGCTGCGTAGGCCCTCATTATTGACAAGACGAGGTTCCGCTATCTTTATCGCATGCTCAGAAATGCGCGCATTAGTATCTTTCAGCAACACCTCCGTTTGCTTGTCGCTCAGCTTCCCCTGCCGCTCCAGCATCCACGCGGCCAGAATCTTCGCGTGCGGGCTCTTCGTCGTCTCCAGCAGCTTCGTCAGCGGCTCGATCATCGCCTTGTCGTTTTTCTCCAGCAAGAGCCGCTGGGCCGTCGTGCGGTACCACGGCTCCTCGTGCTCCAGCGTCTTGACCAGGTCCGCGATCGATGCCTTCGACAGACCCGGCCGCGGCGTTTTTTGCTTCCCCGTCTTGTGGTCCGTTGGCACGATGCGCCAGATGCGGCCCTTGTCCTTGCCGGCCCACAGGTCGGGGCGGTTCTTCAGCTCCGGCGGCATGAACTCCGGATGCTCGATCACCGCGCGGTACATGTCGACGACATACATCGCGCCGTCGGGGCCGTGCGTCAGGAACACCGGACGGAACCAGTCGTCGGTCGTCGCCAGGAACTCGACGCCCTGCTTGTGCGGCTTCGCGCTGAAGGTGGCCCCCTTCGGCGTGAGGATTTCCATGTGGACGAGGTTGCCTGTCGGTTCGCAGGTGAACGCGGCGCCACCGTAGACCTCACGCTTCGCGTGAGGCTGCTTTTCCTCACGCGGAGCGTGAGGTCTACGGTCCAGCAGCTTCCCGTGGTAGATGAACACGCCGCACGCCGCGGTGAATCGGCCTTCGTGGAGGCTCGACGTCGTCCAGTTTTTCGAGATCGGATAGACCTTGCCGCCGGACGACAGCGGGCCGTCTTCGAGCACGCTGATGTCCTCGACGAGAGCGGGAGCGGCGAGATACGGATTGCGTTTGACGTACCGCTGCTCCATGACGACGTGGCGCAGATGGTGGCGATTGTCACAGATGAAGCGGTTGCCCCATTCGTCGAAGGTGTTGCCGTACTGTCCGGGACCGGTGATGGCTTCGTAGTTGTCGAGATTGACGGGATCGAACTTGAAGTCCATGCCGGAAAGATCGACGACGTGTCGTTTCTTCAAGTCTTCGCTTACCCTCACCGCCTTGCCCCCGCGCAGACCGTTCGCACAGTAAATCCAACCATCTAAACCCAGGATCGGATGACTGACGCGCAGTTGCGGATTTTGCTCGGCGAAGCCTTGATACAGGATGTCCGTCGTGTCCGCTTTGCCGGTGCCCTTTGTGTCGCGCATGTGAACGATGTGCGGCGCCTTGGTGACAATCGCGCCGTCCTGCCACAGCAGCAAGCCGTTGGCGAAGAGCAGGTTGTCGGCCCAGATCGTCGAGGTCTCGAAGAAGCCGTCGCCGTCCTTATCTTCCAGGATGCGAATGCGGCCTTGCGCGGGTTCGCCCTTCTTCGGTCCGTTGGGATAATCGCGCATCTCGACGACCCAGAGCCGGCCGTCGGGGTCGAACGCCATCGCGACGGGGCTCTCGATCTGCGGCTCGCAGGCAACGAGTTCGATGCGCAGGCCGTCGTCGAGCTTGAACAGCTTCTGCGCTTCTTTAGCGTCGAGCGGCTTGCCGGGCCCGCTGCCCTTCTGTGGCAACTGCGGTGGTTGTGCCGGCAGGAAGTCGGCCAGGAGTAACAGCGTCAACGCGAAGTAGAGATATCGGCGCATGAGTTTATCCACGAAGGGCCACGAAGGTCACGAAGAGTATTATGGCCGCGAGCAGACGCAAAAGACACAAAAAAAGAAAAGAAGAAGCCACGGAAAGCACGGAAAAAACACGGAAAGAGGAGGGACCGGGGCAACCCAATCCGCTCTTGGTCTTTTCCGTGTTCGGTCCGTGTTCTTCCGTGGCTGAATTAATGGCTCTTCTTCGTGTTCCTTCGTGGCCCTTCGTGGATCAATTCTTCTGGAAGTAGATGCGATACTCGGTGCGATCGTGGACCTCGGTGGTGCGTTTGGTCGTCTCCGACACGCCGGTGATGACGCCCTTGACGATCGGCACCTCCTTGGCGTCCCGCTGCGTGTTATTGGTCGTCGTTTGGCCGGTGACGACTTCTTCCTCGCGGACGATCTTGTAGCCGCCGGGGCACTTCTCGCTGATCATGTCGAGGGCTTTGCGGCGATTGTAGCTCGGCCAGGTGTTGGAGTTATCCGCGATGGCGACGCAACCGCCGTCGGGCGTCGAGCTAACCATGCGCGGACTCGAACAGCCCACGAGGATAAAGGTGGTCAGGGCCGCCAGCAGGACGCCGTAACGCATAGAGTTCCCCCGTTGTTGGAGTTTGTGCGTGGGCGTTTACCCTGGGGGAAGAAATCTGTCAAGCGGGATTGTGGTCAAAAATGGCGAATGGCAGAAAAATCTGGGGTAAAAAATAAGACACGGAATTTGGAATTTGATGATCTTATGGACTTCTTGAGTTCTTATTTTTTACCCCAGATTTTTCTGCCATCCTATTCGTCTACAGGATGATCTTGTTGATCGGGTACTCGACGATGCCGCGGGCGCCGACGGCGTAGAGCTGCGGCATGATGTGGCGGACGATGTCCTCGTCGATGATGATTTCCATCGCCAGCCAATCGGGATCGGCGAGCGGCGACAGCGTCGGGCTATTGAGGGCGGTGCGCGGATGAGCCTTCAGGAACGCCAGCACCTTCTCCTTGTCGGCGGTGCGGACGTTCATCTTCAAGCCGGCCATGCCCTCGGCCGCCATCGCGCCTTTGAGCATGAGGATGATGTCGTCCATCTTTTGCTTTTTCCACGGGTCGCCGGCGGCCTTCTCGTTGGCGATGAAGCGCGTCGTGCTCGTCAACAGCTCGGCGACGATGCGCAGGTTGTTCGCCTTCAGCGAGCTGCCGGTCTCCGTCACGTCGACGATGGCGTCGGCAAAGCGCGGCGGCTTCACCTCCGTCGCGCCCCAGCTGAACTCGACCAGCGCGCTGACACCGTGCTCGGCCAGATAACGCTTAGTGACGCCGACCAGCTCCGTCGCGATGCGCCTGCCTTGCAGGTCCTTCACGCTCTTGATCGGCGAATCGTTCGGAACCGCCAGCACCCAGCGAACGGGCCGCCGACTCACCTTCGAGAACACCAGCTCCGCGAGCTGCGTCACCTTCGATTCGTTCTCCAGCACCCAGTCGTGCCCGGTGAGGCCGCAATCGAGCGAGCCGTTCTCGACATAGCGCGGCATCTCCTGCGCGCGGATCAACGTGCAGTGAATCTCCGGATCGTCGATCGACGGATAATAGCTGCGGCTCGCAAACGTGATCTTGAAGCCGGCATTGCGAAATAGCTCGGCGGTTGCCTCTTGCAGCGAGCCCGCGGGGATGCCGAGTCGGAGTTGTTGGGACATGAGATTGTATTCCAACCTGCTTGCGTTTAGCGATCGCGCGGCGCCATGCGAACGCTAAACGCAAGCGGCTCACTTCTTGTACACCTGCTTCGGATCGAACACGCGTTCGCCGATCACCGTCAGTTCATCGTTTTCGACGCGGCGGAAAAAGCAGCTCTTGTACCCTTCATGACACGCCGCGCCGCCGATCTGGTGCACCTTGAGCAGGATCGTGTCGTTATCGCAATCGAGGAAGATCTCCTTCACTTCCTGGACGTTGCCCGATTCCTCGCCCTTGCGCCAGAGCTTGTTGCGGCTGCGGCTGTAGTAGACGGCGCGCTTGGTGCGCACGGTCTCGTCGAAGGATTCACGGTTCATGTACGCCATCATCAGGACTTCGCCGGTCTGATGATCCTGAGCGATCGCCGGGACGAGGCCGCCGGATTTTTCGAAATCGATCAACATGGAATTATCCCATTGCTTGCGTTTAGCGCTCGCGTTGCGCCCTGCGAGCGCTAAACGCAAGCAGTCAATACCGGATCAAACTGAACACATCGTGCGGCCGAAGTTTCTCGCGGCCGTTGAGGAACGACAGCTCGACCAGCACCGCGCAGCCGATGACCGACGCGCCGGCCTGCTCGATCAGTTTGCACGCGGCTTCGAGGGTGCCGCCGGTTGCGAGCAAATCGTCGACGAGCAATACCTTGGCGCCGCGCTCGAAGCCATCGACGTGCACGTGCAGCTCGGCCTGGCCGTATTCGAGATCGTACTGCAACTTGTGCGTCTGGTACGGCAGCTTGCCCGGCTTGCGCAGCGGCACCAGCGGCTTCTTCATCAGGTAGGCCAGCGGCGCCGCGAACAGGAAACCTCGCGCCTCCGCCGCCGAGATCGAGTCGATCGCCGTATGCTCGTACCGGTTCATCAACGCATGGATCGCCGCATGGAACGCATCGGGGTCGGCCAGCAGCGGCGTGATATCCTTGAACAGAATCCCCGGCTTCGGGAAATTCGGGATGTCGCGAATATACTTGGCAAGGTCCATCCATATAGCCCGCCATTTATGGCGGGCCCTCCAGAGCCCGCCATGAATGGCGGGCTATATGTCGCATTGTATGAAAGCGAACCCATCATGAACCTGATCATTCGACCAGCCCGCACCACCGATGCCGAGGTGATCTGCGAGTTCAATCGCCGGCTCGCCAAGGAGACGGAGCACAAGGACCTTGATCCGACGTTGCTCAGGCCCGGCGTCGCGGCCATGCTCGGCGATCCGCGCAAGGGCCGATACTTCGTCGCCGAGCGGGCCCCCTCACCCCCAACCCCTCTCCCTCAAGGGGCGAGGGGAGAAATTGTGGGTCAGCTCGGCGTCACTTGCGAGTGGAGCGACTGGCGCAACGGCAACTTCTGGTGGATCCAGAGCGTCTATGTGAGCGCGGAAGCACGCCGGCTCGGCGTCTTTCGCAAGCTGTATGAGCATTTGTTGCGCGAGGCGCGGACGCAGACCGACGTCATCGGTGTGCGGCTCTATGTCGAGCACGACAACCATGCGGCTCAGGAGACCTACAAGAAATTGGGAATGGTGCTGACGGGGTATCAAGTAATGGAAGTGTATCCGCTCTGACCGCTTGCGGCGCAGCATACTATTGCTACGCCGCAAGCGGCGGTATCACGGCAGATCGATCTTGATCGACCCGTTCTTGCGCTGATCGGCAAGCACGCGCTGGTACAGGTCCTCGTCCTGCGCCCAGACCTCGCGGACGGTGTCCTTGAGCGCGTCAAAGCTCGACACCTCGCCGGGCGTGCGTTCCGTGACCTTGATGATGTGTACGCCGAAGACGGTTTGCACGACGTCGCTGACTTCGCCAACCTTCGTCGAAAATGCCGTAGCCGCGAACTCCGGCACCACGACGAACTTGTACGGGAACTGACCGATGTCGCCGCCCTTGTCCTTGCTGGGGCACTCGGAGTATTTCTTGGCGGCGTCCTCGAACTTCATCCTGCCGGCGACGATCTCATTGCGAAGAACGCGCAGACTCTCGATCGCCTTGTCGCGCTGCTCCTTGGTCGTCTTCGCGTCGAACTTGATCAGGATGTGGCTGGCACGGACGAAGACCTTGTCGAAGAACAGCTTGTTCGTGTTGTAATAGACCTTCGCCTTCTCATCGGGACACATGCGCTGGAGCACGACCTTCCATTGCAGGCGGGCGACGATGTCCTTGCTCAGTTGGTCCCGGGTTTGGCCGCTCTCGCTGAGAAACTGATCGAGCGTCTTCTTCTGCTTGGTCAGGGCGTCGGTGAGTTCCTTGACTTCCTTGTCGAACTCCGTCTGCCCGACCTGTGGCACGTGCTTGGTGAGATATTGCCGCATGAGGGCGTCTTCGATGAGCACGTCGAGCGCGGACTGGCGGAGGGACTTCTTCTGCTCCTCGGTGAGGGTGATGGGGTAGGGCTTCTGGTCGAGGATCTTTTTGACTTCACCGACGAGAATCTTCTCGCCGTTGACGGTGGCGGCGATGCTTTCATTCTTGAGGCTGACCGGAATGATCTGCACGGCCGGCGTCGTGCCCTTGCTCTCCGGCGGCGGCGCGACCGGCTGAGCCAAGGCGGCCGCGGCGATCAGCAGGCTTGCCCCGCTTGCCAGGATTATCTGTCGTGAAAGCATGATCAACCTCCGTGTTGATGGTAGACTGCGAAAACCTATCAGGGATCGGATGCTAGCGAAGTGCGCCGAAAATTGGGAGAGCAGTTTTTTTTCACTGCCACCAGGTGTCACTTGCCGCACTCGGCTTTGAGCGCGGCGACCAATGCACTCAGGTCGGCATCGGGATCGACGAGTTCTGCATGGGTGTCGTGCAGTGGATCCGGCAGACTGCAGTATGCATCGAATCGAATGGGGATGATCCGCTTTTGCAATGCCAGTGCGACGCCGAGTTCGGCCAGGCACCATTGGCTGTTGAGAAACTCCTTGGTGATCATCGGAACAAATAATCGGCAGGACCGAAGGCTCTGCCAGATTCGCTTTGGCCAAGGCTCCCCACCCCGGATGGATTCGCGAGCGAGAAAGCACTGATCCATCGGGTCCGGGTCGGACAACAATTGATCGTATACCTTCACAGCAAAGTCGACCTGTTCACTGGCATAGCTCAAGAACACGCTGAGCGGGAGCGTCGTGCCCGAGAGCCTCTTGGATAGAATTTCGACAACTGCCTGGATAACGTGAGTGCGGAGAACGATGGGCGTGGCATCGTCGCTGTCGAGTTCTTCGCGAGCAATCAATGCACTCAGATTGCGCAGCGTCGAGCGTGCGATGGCAATGCGGCGGCCGACCTGATAATCGATCTCGTCATGAGCACTTTGGTGAAACTCGGATTCAGGCCGCGTGTTCTCGGGCATGGTGAATCTCAGGAGACGTCAACTTTTCCTCAAATTCTGCAAGCGCCCAGGGCAGAAGCATCTTGGTTGCTTTGACCATATCTGCAGCGACGACAACACCGACGTGAGCGCCGCGTTTGCGGTCAAACGCCAATGCTGCGGCCTGGTTGCCAATCTGACGATGAAGTTCGTTGACAAGGTCGTCCAGGCAATAAAGAAATCCTCCTGGAATGCGAACCTGACCGATATTTTCAGGGGGCTTTGATTTCTTGGCCATGATTGAATCCTCCGTGACTTACGGAACCCTTAGTTCCCGTCGATTTGTATCGATTCGGCGCTAACGAAGCAAGGCGAAGTCGCAGTTTCTTGCCCATCTTAACTGTTATGCCTTCGACAAAGGCAGCACGAAAATCTCACGACTTCGTCCTTGCTATCCAGCCTGCCGTCGCCTACCATCGACCAAAAGACTTCATCTCTCCTTTTGCCATCGGAGGATTGCACCATGAAACGTGGAAACATGTCGCGGCGCGGATTTCTCGCGAACACGCTCGGCGGAATGGTCGCGGCGGGACTGCCGCTCTGGTTCGCCACGGAATCGCTCATTGACGCTCAGGAAGCCAAGACGCCGCGGCAGCCCGGCGCCAATGATCGCATCGTCATGGGCGCCATCGGCACCGGCACCAACCGCAGCCGACGCGCCGCCGGCGCCGCCATTCGCGGCGAGCGCGGCATCCACATCATGCAGGCCGCCATGAGCGAGAATGGCGTGCAGATGTCGGCCGTTTGCGACGTCGATCGGCCCAACGCGGAATTCGCGCAGAACCTCGTGCGCACCGCGCAGCGCGGCGGCAACCGTGAGTGCGCGTTGTTCAGCGATTACCGCCGGCTGCTCGAAAATCGCGACATCAACGCCGTCACCATCGGCACCCCGGACCACTGGCACGCCATGGTCGCCATTGCCGCGATGCGGGCAGGCAAGGACGTCTACTGCGAAAAGCCGATGACGCTGACCATCGAAGAAAGCAAGCTGGTCGCGCGCGTGGCCCGCGAGACGCGCAAGATCTTCCAGGTCGGCACGCAGCAGCGCACCGAGATGGCCGGCCGCTTTCGTCTCGCCGCCGAGCTGGTGCGCAACAACCGCATCGGCCGGGTGCACCGCATCACCACGCTGATCGGCGCCAATCCCGTCGGCGGACCGTTCCAGGTTCGGCCCACGCTCGAAGGCCTCGACTGGAACTTCTGGCTCGGCCCGACCGCCCAGGTCGATTACGTCCCCGAACGCTGCCATTACGAGTTCCGCTGGTGGTACGAATACTCCGGCGGCAAGATGACCGACTGGGGCGCTCACCACAACGACATCGCCCAGTGGGCGCTCGGCATGGACGAGAGCGGCCCCGTCAGCATCACCGGCACCGGCGCGGCGCCGTCCGATCGGCCGCACAGCTACAACTGCCACCCGACCTTCGAAGTCACCTACACCTACGGCAACGGCCAGAACGGCGCCGCCGGCACGCGCCTCGTCTGCCGCAGCGGACCGGCGCAGGGCTGGCCGATCCGCGAAGGCACCAACGTCGCCAGCAACGGCATCCTCTTCGAAGGCGAGGACAACAAGTGGATCTGGGTCAGCCGAGGCAATATCCAGGCCAGCGCCCCGGCCTTGCTCAGCGAAGCGCTCCCCGCCGGCGCCACCCGACTGCCGCGCGTCACGGCAACCGCCAATCAGCACATGAACAACTTCATCACCTGCGTCCGCTCGCGCGAACAGACGATCTGCCCGGCCAGCATCGGCCATCGCTCGGTGTCGGTGTGCCATCTCGGCGTCATCGCGACGCGCTTCTTCTCCGGCCAGGCCCTGACCTGGGACCCGCGTGAGGAACGCTTCACCGGCGAACGCGCCGAGGCCGCCAATCGCCACCTCAGCCTGGCGAGGCGTGCACCGTGGCGCTTGGAGGCGTAGTCGATTTCAGATTGCAGATTGAAATCTCAAATCTGCAATCTGCAATCTGCAATCTGAAATGATTCGTTCAACCTGGACTCCCCTGACCGATCCGCAGCTCCTCGCTCAGTGCGAGGTCGATACGTATCGCGCATCGGGGCCTGGAGGACAGAAACGCAACAAGACCAGCTCGGCGGTGCGCATCCGGCATTTGCCGAGCGGGTTGATCGTTATCGCCGAGGAGAGCCGGTCGCAACACGAGAATCGCGCCAAGGCGCTCAAACGTTTGCGGCAAGCATTCTATCTGAAGCTACGTGAGGGTCTTCGTGCCGAGGTGCTCAGCTCCGCTTCCCAGCGCGAGGAGCTGGCCTCGGTACGTTCTATTTCCGGCAAGCTCGAGGTGGGCCGCAAGGATGCGCGGTTCTGGCCCGTCGTCGGTCTGGTCCTGGACGTGCTCGAAGCGACCGAGGCCCGCGTTAGCGAGGCAGCCGCGGCGCTCGGCATTTCGACGGGGCACCTGATCGATTTTCTCGAAACCGAGCCGAAGGTGTGGGAGCAAGCGAACCAGATGCGGCAACGGTTTGGGCACAAGTCGCTGAAAGGGAGCGCGTAGCCGATCCTCGTTTAGCGCCCGCGCGGCCTCGGGAGACCGCGCGGGCGCTAAACGAGGACCCAGTTCGATATACTCATCTCCATGCCGAGCCCCGAGCGTTTCTCCTGGATCGACAAGCCGCGTCTAGCCGCCATGGCGGAGCCGACGTCGCTCGAAGATTACCAATGGCTGCGCGAGCACGGCATCTCGTTCGTCATCTGCCTGACCGAGGATCCGCCGCGCCGCTCCTGGATCAACGACGTCGGCCTGTTCTCGATGCACATTCCGATCATCGACATGCATCCGCCGTCCCAGCCGCAAATCGACCTCTGCGTCGGCGCCATCGAGAAAGCACTCGCCAACGGACTCGGCATCGGCATCCACTGCCGCGCCGGCATCGGCCGAACCGGAACGATGCTCGCCTGCTGGCTTGTCCACCGCGAGAAACTGTCAGCGCCCGACGCAATCACGCGCGTGCGCCGGTTGCGGCCCGGATCGATCGAGACGCCGGAGCAAGCAGAGGCGGTCGTGGAGTTTGCCCGCCGAAGAAAGACGCAGGCGGAGGCGGATGTGCCGTGACTCGTTCATGGTTGCTGTGCGATCACCCATCCCACCACGCCGGCGACCGCCAGCGCCAGAATACCCAGCAGCACCACGGCAACCGAGATGATCCGCCGCCGAACCTGGCGTTGCTTGCGCGTCGCGTCGGCCCACTCCAGAATCGAATCGTGATCGCTAATCTCCGTGCTGCCCTGGGCGCGCGGCTCCGTATCGACCTGGATTTCCTCCGCCAGGGCTATCTCCTCCTGGCTGGTGCGCTCCCCGGTCGCCGGCGCTGCGAGAGGCCAATCGGCCACGCTCGGCGCGGCGTGGGGGGCCAGCGCGTCCATCAGTTCGTCGGGAGTCCGGAAGCGATCGGCGGGTTTCTTGGCCATCAGCTTGCGGACGATGGCAGCGACGGCCTTGGGAACCGTGGGACACAGCTCCTCGATGGCCGGCGCCTGGTCGGTGTTGTGGCGGATCACCTTGTCGACGGTGTTGCCGCCGGGGTAGGGGACCTGGCCCGTGAGTAAGTAATAAAACGTACAGCCCAGGCTGTACAAGTCGGAGCGGATGTCGGTCTCGTGCAGGTTCTTCGACTGCTCCGGCGACAGGAAGTCGGGCGTGCCCATGACGGTGTTGTCGCGGGCGATGATCGTCTTGGCGCCCTGCTTCTCCGTTTGCTGCAGGCGGGCCAGGCCGAAATCGAGGATCTTGACCTGGATGCGATCGCTGCCCGGCTCCTGGTGCAGCAGGATATTCGCCGGCTTGATGTCGCGATGCACCATCCCCTTGTCATGGGCGTGCTGCAATCCGTTCGCCACCTGAAAGACGATCTCGCATGCCAACCCGATCGACAGCGGGCCTTGCTTCTTGACGTAGCGCTCCAGGTTCGGCCCGGCGACATACTCCATCGCCAGGTAGTGCCGGCCTTCGTTCTCGTTGGCGTCGAAGGCCATCACGATATTGGGATGGCTCAGCTGTGCCGCTGCTTGCACTTCGCGCAAGAATAACTCGCGGGCCCGCTCGGTTGTGACCAGCTGCGGCGCCAGCACCTTCAGCGCCACCAGGCGATTCATCGTCTGGTGCATCGCCTTGTACACGCGCCCCATGCCTCCCTGCCCCAGCTGATCGAGGATGCGATAGGGACCAAGAAAGAACCCCGTATTGCGGCCCATCAGCAGCATCTTGGCCTGGAACTTCGTGACCAGCTTCCACGATGCCAGCGCCTTGGCGATCTCTCGCGTGTCCTGCAGGTGGCCGAGCTTGTCGATCACCAGGCGAAATTGTTGATTCGTCAATAGTTTGCTGATGCGCAAGTTCTGCAAGAACGAGTCGCGATCAATGATGGCGGGGGTCATGGCGGGAGCCTCTTGCTGGCGACGAGAGCGTCCGGTTCCTGGGATGCTCTCGAGAGGGGGGCTAAATATAAGACGCCGCAGAAGCCGAAATCGTTCATGAATCTTTCGTGAGGCTGGATAGCCGTTGGGCGTTCGCCCGGCGCCCTGCGAGCGCCAGGCCGCAAGCGGCGAAAATTTTCTCATTTTCCTGTCGCATTGCCGGCGAATAGTCATTAGACTGATGAATGATAACTCCCACCCCCAACCACGCCGCCGTCCCACCTTGGAGGCATTTTGATCATGATCCGCTATAGTCTGACTCTGGCCGTGCTTTGCAGCTTGACTCTCGCCGCGCGCGCCTCCGACGTGCCGACCGACCCGGCCGCTCGTGCCAAGATTGTCGGCCAACCTAAATCGCTACTGGTGCAGCCGGACAAGCTCCACCTCGAAGGCCCGCGCGCCACCGCACAGCCAGTGGTCACCGGCATCTATGCCGACGGCACGGTCCGCGATCTCACCCATCTTGCCGAGTTCAAGGTCGATGGCCCAGGTGTCTTCGCGGTGGATGCCGAGCGTTTCATCACCGCCAAGGGCAACGGCGCTAGCACGCTAACCATCACCGCAGGAGGCCAGACCGTCAAGTTGCCGATCACCGTGCGGAGCATGGAGAAGCCGCAACCCGTCAGCTTCCGCAACGAAGTCATCGCCTCCCTCAACGTCGGCGGATGCAACTCCGGCGCCTGCCACGGCACGCCCACCGGCAAGAACGGCTTCAAGCTCAGCCTGCGCGGTTACGATCCCGCCTCCGATTTCGTGCAACTGACCCGCGATGTCTACGGCCGACGCACCGATCGCCTCAATCCCGAATCGAGCTTGGTCATGCAGAAATCGCTGGGCCGCGTCTCCCACGAGGGCAGCGTCCGCTTCCCGCACAGCAGCATCGCCTGCCAGACGATCATGACCTGGATGTCCGAAGGCCTGACCGACGACCCGACGACGCTTCCGTCCGTCAAGAAGGTTGACGTGCTCCCCGGCCAGCGCATCCTCAATGCTCCGAGCCGATTCCAGCAGCTCTCCGTCATCGCACACTTCACCGACGGTACCAGCAAGGATGTGACCCGTCTGACCGTCTTCTCGTCCAGCGATCCGGCCATCGCCAACGTCAATGCCACTGGCCTGGTCGAGTTCGGCCAATCGGGCGAGGTCGCCATCCTGTGCCGATTCCTCATGGAACTGGTGCCGGTCCGCCTGATGTATCTCGAACCGAAAGCAAACTTTGCCTGGTCGAATCCGCCCGAAGTCAATTACGTCGACAAGCACACTTTCTCCAAGCTCAAGATGCTCAACATCCTGCCGTCCGACCTGTGCAGCGATCAGGAGTTCATCCGCCGCGCCTATCTCGACGTGTGCGGCATCCTTCCCGCTCCGGGCGACGTCGCCGAATTCCTTGGCAGCAAGGACCCCACCAAGCGAGCCAAGCTGATCGACCAGTTGCTCGAACGCCCCGAGTACGCCGACTTCTGGACGCTCAAGTGGTCCGACGTGTTCCGCTCGACGCGCAAGACGATCCAGCTCAAGGGCACCCACGTCTTCCAGAAGTGGATGCACAACCACATCGACAAGAACACCGGCTTCGACCAGGTCGTGTATGAGGTCATCACCTCCGGCGGCAGCACCTTCGCCAATCCCGCCGCGAATTACTATCGCGTCTCCCGCGATCCGACCACCCTGGCCGAGACGACCGCCCAGCTCTTCTTCGGCATCCGCATGCAGTGCGCCAAGTGCCACAACCATCCGTTCGAACGCTGGACGCAGGACGATTACTACAGCATGGCTGCGTTCTTCAATCGCGTGAAGTACCGCGTCGATCCGATCGACGGCGGCGATCCGAAGGTCAAGAACGGCGCCGAATACGTCTACGTCGAACGCTTCGGCGAACTCAACAACCCGCGCACCGGCAAGGCCATGGCCCCCAAGTTCATGGGCGGCGCCATCCCGGACATCGCTCCCGGCAAAGATCGCCGCGAAGCCCTGGGCAAATGGATGGCCTCGGGCGACAACCCCTTCGTCCCCAAGTCGATCGTCAATCGCATCTGGTTCCACTTGATGGGCCGAGGCATCGTCGATCCGGTCGATGACTTCCGCGACTCCAACCCGTCCGCCAACGACGAGCTGCTCGACGCTCTCGCCAAGGATTTCGTCAAGAACAAGTGGGACGTGAAGCAATTGCTCCGCACCGTCATGAATTCGCGCACCTACCAGCTCAGCGCCCAGACAAACGACTTCAACCGCGAAGACAACAAGTATTTCTCGCACGCCGTCACCAAGCTGCTTACCGCCGAGCAGCTCTTCGACGCACTGTGCCAGGTGACCGAGGTCCCCGAAAAGTTCGCCGGCTATCCGCTCGGCACCCGCTCCGTGCAGATGCCCGACGGCGAGACGAACCATCCGTTCCTGAAGACCTTCAACCAGCCGGCCCGCGAACTGGCCTGCGAATGCGAACGTGAAGGCGATTCGAACCTCGCGCAAGCGCTGCAGCTCATCAACGGCCCCGCGGTCAATGGCCGATTGAGCAACCCCGCCAACCGCATCGGCAAACTTCTGGCCGCCAAGAAGTCGGACAAGGACATCGTCAACGAGCTGTTCCTGGTCACGCTGTCGCGCAACCCGAACGCGACCGAGGAAACCGCGATGCTGCGGCACGTTTCGGCCTCACTGCTGGGAGTTCACGTTCTCGCCACCAAGGCCCGCCCGGACCTGCACATCGAGCAGATCACGCCCGACTCCCCCGCCGCCAAGGCCGGCCTCAAACTCGGCGACGTTATCAAGAAAATCGACGGCGCTGCGATTACCACGGCTGACCAGTACTACGCCGCCATGGCCGGCAAGATGCCCGGCGCTGCCATGACCGTGACGGTGGTGCGTGACGGCAAGGACGTCGACCTCAAGACGACGCTCGCCGCCGACAAGCGCAAAGCCTGGGAGGACGTGCACTGGGCGCTCATCAACTCGAAGGAGTTCCTGTTCCGGCATTGAGAGATGCCCAACGATATTGACCAACACGACGAGGCGGCCAGGCGATGCTTGGCCGCCTCTTTTTCTTGACGGCTCGGCGCGAATTCGGGATAATGCGAAAATGCCGCCCCGGAGCGCATCCGATGAAAAGGAAGTAGACATGGGAAACGACACTGATCGGAACGAAGCCGTCATCACGTACTTCGGCGAGCCCATGAAAGTCGCCTGCGATCGGCGCTGCGACAAAGCCTGGGGCGGCAACCATCGCCCGCGCGTTCAGCTCTCCGAAAGCGTAGACGACTTCGCCTATCTCGCTGACGATGAACTTGGCGAAGCGCCTGCCGATCCTGGAACCTATGAAGGAGGCGAGACGAAGCCTGAATCGCCCGATGAATTTCCGAACAAGTGGTGCGTCAGGGAGTGCGAACGGTGTGCATCGTCGGCACCGGGTCAGTGGAGAATGCCGTTGCCGCTTACAGCGTTTGACAAGCGTGTTTACAATAAACCGCAAAACTAGATGACAGTGTACACGTAGGGTGGGTCGAGGTACTCCGAGGCCCACCGTGCCGACGCTCGCTTACCGTGACGAACGGTGGGCCCCGGAGTACCTCGACCCACCCTACGGGCTGACCGGTCGGCGCAGCGATCGGTATCCATCATCAAGACGTTCAACATGGTCCCGACTCCCACATGCCGTTTTGATTCCTTCACGAGGGAAGAACTGGCCGACCTTGCCGACAGGCTTCACGAGCCAGATCCGATCGCCGTCGAGTGGTGCGTAACCTTCGTAGAGGCTGAAACCCATGGCCTCGGTCACGGACGGGCTCGCGCAAGAATGGCACGGCGACTCAAACATTGCCGCTTGTCCAAGCAGCAGAAATCACGTCTTCTCCGGACGATATGGAATCGATTGGTCAACGGCACTTTTTCAGAGCAATTCAAGGATCAACTGCGTCTGGCAATACACCTCGATTCGCAGCAAGCGTGCGCAGCCGCGAAGAGTTGTCAAGGCGCCGCCGCCGAACATGTGCGCCGCTATGCTGCATGGGTTTTGTCGCGAAAAGAGACAATCGCGTCTCAGGTTGAGCGGCAATAAACTCTTCCCGCGTGGCGGAAAAGTCAAGGTTGGTCGCAAGAAGCGGCAATTTTTAATTTCGTTTCAAGGATATCATGCATTTCATCTGAGGGGGGAGGGGGGGAATTGAATGGCCTGAAGACAAAATGGCGCCCACGATTGACTGCTCGCCGCATTTGCGCGTGGGCTTGGGCTCACAAATTGAACGCGCCCCGCAGCACCGCCAGCGCCTTCTTGCCCTTCGCGAGATCGACGACCACGCTGATGCGCACTTCGCTGGTGTTGATCATCGCGATGTTGATGCCGTGCTCCGCCAGCGCGCCGAACATGCGACTCGCCACGCCGGTGTGGGTGCGCATGCCGATGCCGCTGACGATCAGGCGGGCGATCTTCGGGCCAGCTTTCACCTTTGTGGCGGCGTCGATCGATCTTGCAGCGGCGCGCGTCACCTTCAGCGCCTTGGCCACGTCGGCGCTCGGCACGCTGAACGAGATCTGCGCCCGGCCCTGTTCCGACGGGTTCTCCACGATCATGTCGACGACGATGCCCGCCTCCGCCACCGATTGAAAGATGCGCGAGCAGTTGCCCGGCACGTCCGGCAAGTTGAAGAGGAAGATCAGCCCCTGGTCGATGTCGAGATCGACGTCGCTGACGACGATGTCCTCCATGCTGGAGAGCCGTTGCATGATGACGGCGAGTTCCTTCTTGCGGTGCGATTCTCCACCCCCACGAATCGCTGCGCTCATCGTGGGGCTTGAGGGAACCGCGATGCCGGCGCCGATGCGCGGCTGTTCGAGGCCGAACGCCTTGTGCACCACGCGCAGCGCCTCGGTCCCCTGCTCCTTGGCGACGAGGACGCTGATCTTGATGTCGCCGGTCGTGATCATCTTCATATTGATGTTGGCGCCCGCGAGCGCGGCGAACATCTTCCGGGCGACGCCTTGCTGGTAGCGCATGCCGGTGCCGACGATCGACACCTTGCTGACGTCGGCTTCGTGCTGGACGCCGGCGCCCATGGCGGCGACGACCGGTTCGAGGGCTTTGAGCGTGGCGTGCAGTTCGCCGGCGGGGACGGTAAAGCCGACGGTCGCTTTCTTGCCGGCGCCGACGTTCTGCACGATCATGTCGACGGCGATGTTCTGCTTGGCGATGGCGTCGAAAATCTTGTGGCTCATGCCCGGCTTGTCGGGCACGTCGATGACGGCGACGCGGGCCTCGTCCTTCGCCAGGGCCGCCCCGACGACGGCAACCGCGTGCATCCAGTCGGCCTCGGGCACGATCCACGTCCCCTCGACGTCGCTGAACGACGACCGCTTCTGCATCGGCACCGCGAACTTCCGGGCAAACTCGATCGATCGACTCGACAGCACGTTCGCCCCAACGCTGGCCAGTTCGAGCATCTCGTCATAGCTGACCACGTCGAGCTTCCGCGCGTCCGATACCAGGCGTGGATCCGTGGTGAATATCCCATCAACGTCGGTGTAGATGTCGCAGGCCACTGACTCCTGACTCCTGACTCCTGACTCCTGCGAGTGCTTCATCACCGCTGCCAACGCGACCGCCGTCGTGTCGGACCCGCCGCGGCCAAGCGTGGTGATGTTGCCGACAGCGTCGCTGCCCTGGAAGCCGGCGACGATGACGATGTGTCCGCTGTCGAGGGCGTCGCGCAGCCGTTGCGTGTTGATGCTCTTGATGCGTGCCTTGGTATGGCTGGAGTCGGTGACGATGCCGACCTGGGCGCCGGTGAAGCTGATGGCCTTTTCGCCGAGGACCTGGATCGCCATCGCGAAGAGGGCGATGGAGATTTGCTCGCCGGTGGACAGGAGCATGTCCATCTCACGCGCCGGCGGATGCTCGGCGACTTCCTTGGCGAGCGCGATGAGGTCGTCGGTCGTGTCGCCGCGGGCACTGACGACGACGATGACCTGGCTGCCCTCGTGCTTGGCGCGGATGGCGCGGCGGGCGGCGTTCATGATGCGCTCGGCAGTCGCCACGCTCGAGCCGCCGAATTTCTGCACAACCAAAGGCACGGTGATTTCTCCAGGGAATAGCGAAGCGTAGATGGGAATGATAGTCGCAAGGCAGGATCTCGGCGAGCCAAGCCCCGTGAGGACCCGGGCCGAGGCCGGTATTATCGTCTCCTCCGCGTGATTGACGGTCCACGCTCACTTCGCCAACACCAGAACAGCCGTCGCAAGAACAATGCCGAGCACGGGAGGAACCGCCACCATGACGCGCCAATCGCTCCACCAGCGCAGCCTGGCCTGCGCCTCACGCGGCGGTATCGTCGGCAGGCCCCAAAGGTCCAGCAGCGGCAACGACAGGAAGAACGCTGCACTCTGCTTTTCGCCCCATGCCAGGCAAGCGACCAAGGTGACCCCCGGGATAAAGAGCAGCCCCTTGATTTGATCGGCCGATTCCGTGAAGCTCCATTTTCCTGTCATGCACACCATCGCCAGATACGTGGCAATGCCGACGAACACCAGGTAGGGCGTCCAGAGGAACAACATCCACACGTAGCGGCGACACGAGACGGCGTTGTCGCGGGCATTGTCATGAAGGTGTTCCAAGGTCGGCCGCAGCCGCAGCGCTTGCAGGAAAAACTCATGCCCCTGACGATGGAACCGGATGCGCCGAAACGTCGCCTTCTCCGCGCGCATCATGGCGATCAGGCCCAGCACCTGCAGCGATTCGTGCGAGGTCGGGTGCAAGCGCAGACACTCGCGCGCGGTAGCTTCGGCTTCCTTGAGTCGGTTGACGCGGTACAGATTCAATGCATGAAAACGCAGCAGCTCTTGATCGTGCGGCTGATGCATCAGCCCTTCGGTCGTGGCCTGCAAGGCCTCGGCGAACTTGCCTAGCTTGTCGTAGCTGAAGGTCAGCAGGCAGAACGCGTAGCCATAGGTCGGAAATAGCCGCAGTGATTCCTTGGCGGCCTCGATCGATTTCTCGTATTTCTGCATGCGCTCGTAAACCAGGCTGACGATGGCATGGGCCCACGAATCATGCGGCGCCTTGCGCACGCCCTCCTTGGCGGCAACAAGCGCGTCGTCGTAGCGTTCCCGTTCGACGAGAACGCGGGCCAGGTGGGTGTAGCTGGGGCCCCAGTCGGGATACTGGGCAATCAGGTCGCGCGCACATTCCTCGGCGTCGGCGTAACGACGCACGGTCAGCAACGCTTCAAATCGCTCCACCGTCGCGGACATCGCTCTTCCGGATTGCCTTCGTTCAACGCAATTTCATGTACTTGACCAGCTCATCATACTGGCCGCCTTCGTTGGCATACATCGCGTAGTTGCGCGCGTCGGCGAACCATTCGCGCGTGGACGGCTTCATGGCTTGCGCGGCGGCGAGCAGATCGCGCGTCGAGAGCGGTTTGGGCACGCCGGTCCGCATCGCGTCCTTCAGCTTCTCCTCGACGGCGCGCTCGACCAGGGCCTTGATGTCGGCGCCGGAGAAGCCATCCGTGCCGGCCGCGACGGCGGCGCAATCGAGGTCCACCTGCGGCTTGCCGTGCGTGCACAGGCGAACGATCACGGCCCGGGCGGCAGCGTCGGGGGGCGGCACGAACAGGATCTTGTCGAAGCGCCCGGGCCGGCGAAACGCCGAATCGAGATGCCACGGCGCGTTGGTGGCCGCCAGGATCAGGACCCCCTCGTTCGACGTATTGACGCCGTCCATTTCGCTCAGGAACTGGTTGATCGCGTGCCGCATCGTCGAGGTGCGAAAGTCGGTTCGGCTGGCGGCCAGGGCATCGACCTCGTCGAAGAACAGCACGCAGGGCTGGTTGTGCCGCGCTTGCTCGAAGAGGGCGTGGAGGTTTTTCTCGGTGTTGCCCATCCACATGTCGAGGATGTCGTGCAGGCCGACGGCGATGAAGCCGGCCTGCACCTCGCCGGCGGTCGCGCGGGCCAGGTGGGTCTTGCCGCAGCCGGGCGGACCGTACATCAGCAGGCCGCCGCCCGCCTTTTGGCCATACGCCTTGAACAGCTCGGCGTGCTTGAGCGGATGGATGATCTTGAGCTGGATCGCCTCCTTCATCGTGTCCATGCCGCCGACGTCGGCGAATTTGGTCTTGGGCCGTTCGATCTCGCTGACGCCCGCGACCTCCGCCGCGTTGGTGTCGGTGAACATGCGGACTTTGCCGTCGATGACATCGTTGGAGTCGGCCGCGTTGATGCCGAGCGCCGCCTCGAAGGACGCGTCGGCCTGATCGGGGTCGGCGTCGATGCCCGCGCGGTACATGGCGACCGCACGATCGACGCTGCCTTCGCGGTGCAGCAGCTTGGCCAGGAGGAGATAGACCGCCGCGGTCTGCTCGGTGCGCAGCACGTCCTCGCAAACAACGACACCGGCCGCGTACTTGCCCTGATTGAGATAGACCCGCGCCAGGGCCAGCTTCAACCCGACCTCGCCGGGCGCCAGCGCCAGGCCTTCCTTCGCAACGGCCGCGGCCTCGTCGTTGCGGCCGACTCCCAGGAGCGAATCGACCAGGTGCAAGCGCAGCGGCAGGTTCCGCGGCGTCAGGGCCATGGCGTCACGCAGAGGTTGCAGATTGTCGGCGGGCATGCGGATTCCTCTCTCAGCGAACCGCGGCGCGTCAGCGGCACGGCTCGCCCAACTCATTTTACGTCGGTCGTCAGCCCCTGGGCCATCATTCACACCGATGTTACTGGACGTGGGCGCCACGCCGCAAGCGCCTACTTCTACAGCGCTGCGTTGGTAGCCTGGGTGACCCAAAGCTACGGCTGGGAACGGGTTTCGTTTATGGTCATTATTATGGGGAAAACGGTCACACCCCCCCCCCTGGATTCCTTGCACCCAAACAGAGTGGTCACACGCCGTTGCGACCTTCGATCATAACTCCTATTCTCATAATATTTTGTGGCATATGCTGCGACCAACGTAGCGCAATAGTACTACTTGACCTGAATTGGCGACAATCCCGGCTCGCGACATCGCCTTGACGGCTTCTCAATCTCGCAGTATCCAAGGGACCATTCCATGCAAGGAGGGCGAAATGGGTCGTTTGTCCTGGATGATCGTGAGCAGCCTCATCTTGGTCGGCTGCGCGTCGAGGAATCCGGCGCCGCGCACGGGTCCGGAAATGCCGCCGTCGGACGCTGCACGGGCGAAAAAAACGGAGGTTAGGTCAGCCTATGACCGACAGGCCGTTGCCCAATGCGCGCCCGGCGGCGCAATTGCTTTGAAAATGCAGATTACTTCGCCAGACTCCGCTCCTTTCCTGGTCGAGGATCGGCTGATCGCCCTGAAAGTTAGCGCTCGCGCCGACGGGGCCCTGGTTGATGGGAACGGGAAAGTCCTCTATCAACGGGTGGCGGAAGCCAAAGAGACCGACCAGTTCCCGTGGCGCGAATTCGAGAAGCTGGTCGAAGCGATTCTCACCCCTGAAGAAAAAGGGCGCATCCAATGGGGCCGCGTCCTTGATTCGAAGAACTTTGTGGGCATGGCATCGTCCGGCCCCGTGACCGCAAGCTTGCAAGGGGGCAATGTGTCGTTTTCCATGACGCTGCGGATTGGTGAAGCGGAGCCTGCTGCGCAGAAATGAGAACTATTTCACTTCTGTCGTCAACCCTTGGGCCATCTTCACCTTCTCAGCGTATTGGACATCAGATTCAGCTGGGCTGGCGCAACGTTTTGATGGTCACGTGGCCGCGCGGGCGAAATTGCGCCCTCATTTCGAAGTCAGCCAATAATCCAGTGCCGATCAATGGATCAGTGTCCGATTCGTCAATGTCGATCAGCAGTCGGCGTCGGTTCCAAACGACGAAACCGAGGTACATGTCAACGAGCACTTCGCTCCCATCTGCTAATGTCGCGTAACTCTGATGATCCCAAACAAGACCCAACTCGGCAATCAACGTGGGTGGCAAGCTGAGCGAACCATCGAAGCCGGTGTCGATGACAGCTTTGATTCGCCGGCGCCGCCCGTTGGCGCCGCGGACGGTTAGCCGAACGATGGCCTCCAGATCGAGGTTAATGACACCGGTGATCATGCGCCGGGGCTCCGTCGGCCGCCAAATCGTCGCGCGGCACGTGATCCGACCTTGCGCAGCCAGATTTGAGCGTCTGGAACACGAGCGCGGAGTCGCGTGCAAGCTGCCATCTCGTTTTTGTCGACCTCGTAGTCCCCCGTCTCGATATCGATGGCAAGGAAGTGGCGCGGGTTTCTCCCTTCCAAATGCGATCGTATCTGCGCCTCAAAAATGGATTCACCTCGGCGGGCAATTTCTTCTTTCGGGTATCGTCGTTTTGTCATTCCCATAGTGGCGCTCCATTGTGGTTTCATTCATCTTACGCGGCGCTGCCGGCGCACTGCAATCGCCTATTTCACCTCGGTCGTCAACCCCTGCGCCATCTTCACCTCCTCCGCGTGGTTGACTGTCCATGCCGTCTTGTGCGTCACCGCCTCGATCAGGCCGGCGGCCGACGGATGTCCGTTGCCGCTCTTCTTGACGCCGCCGAACGGCAGGTGCACTTCGGCGCCGATGCACGGCAGGTTGACGTAGCCCATGCCGTACTCACATTCGTCGCGGAAATAGCGCATCGTGCGGTACGACTCGGTGATGATGGCGAGCGACAGGCCGTACTCGGTATCGTTGTAGATGCGGACGGCTTCCTCGTTGTCCTTGAACGGGATGAGCGCGAGGTGCGGGCCGAAGACTTCCTCGCGGATGCAGCGGACTTTCGGCCCGTGCTTGATGCGATAGATATGCGGCGACAGGAAGCAGCCCCGTAGGTCAGGCTTTCCAGCCTGACAGTCAGGCTGGAAAGCCTGACCTACGAGCAGAATCTCCCCGCCTTCTTCTTTCGATAGCGCGTTGTAGCGTTCGATCTTTTCCAGCGCGGTCTTGTTGATGACGGGGCCGGTGAAGTTGTTGGCATCGAGCGGGTCGCCGATCTTCAAGCGTTTTGCCGTCGCGACGAACTTCTCCGCATAGGCGTCAATCAGCTTCTCGTGAACGATGATGCGGCCCGCGGAGACGCAGCGCTGGCCGCTGGTCTTGAAGGCGCTGATGATGCCGCTGGTGACGGCGAGATCGAGCTTGGCATCCTCGCAGACGATGACGGCGCTCTTGCTGCCGGTCTCGCTGGCGACGATGCGGTCGGGGATGCTCGCGGAGATTTCGGCGATGCGTTTGCCGACCTCGTAGCTGCCGGTGAAGAGGACACAGTTGACGCTGGGATTGCGCACCAGCGCCTCGCCGGCTTCCGCTTCGCCGTGCACGAGGTTGATGACGCCTGCCGGAAAGCCGGCTTCCTCGAACAATTCGACGATGCGCTGCCCGATCGCCGGCGTGTCCTCCGACGGCTTGAAGATGACCGTGTTCCCCTCGACCAGGCTCGGCCCCAGCATCCACAACGGCACCGCGAACGGGAAATTCCACGGCGTGATCACCGCCGCCACGCCCCATGGCTTGCGCCGCATGAACGCGTCCTTCTCCGCGATCTCCGATGACAGGATGTCTCCCATCGGCATCCGGCCGGTGCCGAAGACGTACTGGATCATGTGGAGACCTTCAACGACCTCGGCCCGGCACTCGGTGACGACCTTCCCGCACTCGCGCGCCATCAGCGTGGCGAGGTCGTCGGTCTCGCGCTTGACGAGCTGCGCGAGTTTGTCGAACAGTTCCGCCCGCAAGATTCGGCTCGTGCGCCGCCAGGCTGGGAACGCTTTGCGGGCGGCAGCGACGGCTTCGTCGGCGTCGGCTTTCGTGCCGAGGGGGAATTCGCCGATCGTTTCGGTGAGGCGGGCGGGACTGGTGCTGGCGAACGTTTTGCCGGCCGGCTTTCGCCATTGGCCGGCGGCAAAGTGTTTGGCGTGAATGCTCATCGGAATGCCTCCTGCGACGCGAAAACAGATTTCCTCATTTTATCGCAGATGGCCGTCGACGGACAATCGAGGAATGTGGTGAAGCGAGGTCGCCTTGCCTGTTTGGGCTGGATTGTGGACAATATCCATCCCTCAACCCATGTTTTCGCAGCACGAAAGGAACCCGATCATGGTCACTCTCACGCTGACACTGCTCATCGCCGTCACTCCTCCGGACGCGCCGAAAATCCACGCCAAGACGCCGGCACGTGTCAGCACGACTTCAACGGTGATCAAATCCGCCGAAGAACTCGGCAAGCTGCAAAACATCGATGCCGACAAGGCGTCTGCCAGCCTCGCCAAGCTGCTGAAGGTCGAATCGATCGACTGGAAGAAGCAGATGGTGATCGTCATCTCCGGCGGGCAGCAGCGGACCGGCGGGTTTTCCGTCGAGGCCAAGTCGCTCGAAGTCAAGGACGGCAAGCTGATCGTCAACTGGAAGGTGAATCCGCCGCCGCCGGGGTCGTTCGTCACGCAGGCGCTGTCGACGCCGACCTTGACGATCCTGGTCGATCGGTTCGAAGGCGATGTCGTGTTCGAACCGAAAGCGCCGCCGGCGGGCGGCGGCAAGAGGCTGGGCGGCTCGTGAAGTCGTAACCGGGACTACGTTTTTTTTCGGCGTCGCCAAACGATGCGCCGATTGCATTCGTCTTTATGGTGTTCCTTTGAAATTTCCGACCGTCTCAGCAAATATTGGGAGAGATCGTTATGAAGCAGCGTAAATGGCTCATCGGTTCCGCGTCCGTCCTCGTGGTTCTGGCCATCGGCATCATCGGGTACAGCTACCTCAGCAGTGCCGGGAATGCCGATCCGTCCAACCCCAACGTCGTCGGCGCCCGCGTCAAGGACGTGCTGCCCATCCGGCAGGTCGTCCTGTTCAACTCGGGCGTCGGCTACTTCCAGCGCGAGGGCGAAGTCGACGGCGATACCCGCGTCCAGCTCTCCTTCCAGACCAGCGACATCAACGATCTCCTCAAGAGCCTCACCCTCGCCGACGCCAAGGGCCGCGTCGGCTCCGTCAACTACGATTCGTCTGACCCGATCGACAAGATTCTCCGCAGCTTCGCCCTCGATCTGACGCACAACCCGACCTTCGGCCAAATCCTCAACCAGGCGCGCGGCGAGAAGATCGAGATCACCCGCTCCGAGAAGAAGGACGGCCAGACCGCCAAGCTCACCGGCACCATCATCGGCATGGAAATCCAGAAACGCCCCATCGGCAAGGATCAGGTCATCGACGTCGAGGTCCTCAACCTCAACACCGCGACCGGCATGCAGGCCATCCCGATGGAGCAGGTCGTCTCGGTGCGCTTCCAGAACCCGACGCTCGAAGCCGAGTTCCAGCGAGCCCTCAACGTGCTCGCCACCTCGCATGACAGCGGCAAGAAGACCGTCAGCGTCGGCTTCCACGGCGAAGGCAAACGCCAGGTCAAGGTCGGCTACGTCGTCGAACGCCCCATCTGGAAAACCACGTATCGCATGCAGATCGACAACAAGGGCAAGGTCTTCATGCAAGGCTGGGCCCTCGTCGAGAACACCAGCGACGACGACTGGAACGACGTCCGCATGGTCCTCGTCTCGGGCAAGCCGATCTCGTTCAAGATGAACCTGTATGATCCGATCTACATCCCGCGCCCGACCGTGGAGCCGGAGATGTTTGCGAGCCTGCGTCCGCCGGTGTACGCCGGCTCGATGTCGCCGGAGGAGATGAAGCGGTTCGCCGACATGGGCATTCCGATGGACGTCGCCGGTCGGCCGCTGCCGGGCGGCGGCGGCGGGTTTCCGGGCGGCGGGTTCGGCGGCAATGCCGGTCCCCAAGCTCCGCCCGCCAAGGGCTTCAACGCTCAGCAAAACGCCAACCTGCAGCAGATTGCCCGCGACATGCAGGACCGCAACAAGCTGAGCTACGAGGAACTGCAGAAACGCAAGCAGGATGGGCAGGTCAAGGCTGCGGAGGCCAAGAAGGCCGGCGAAGCGATCACTGGGTTCAACTTCAAGGAAGGCATCAAGTCGGTCGCCACGGCCGACGAGATCGGCGATTACTTCCAGTACACCATCGACCAGAAGATCAGCCTGCCGCGCCAGAAGTCCGCGATGCTGCCGATCATCGATCAGCACATTGAGGGGCAGAAGGTCAGCATCTTCAACGAGGCGACCCACACGAAATACCCGCTCCTGGGCCTGAAGCTCAAGAACACCTCCGGCCAGCCGCTCACGCAAGGCCAGATCACGGTGTATGACGCCGGCATCTTCGGCGGCGACACCCGCATCCTCGACGTGCAGCCCAACGAGGAACGCCTGCTGAGCTACGCCCTCGATCAGAGCACCGAGGTCAAGACAGAGATCAAGCAGTCCCCCAGCCCCGACATGATCTTCCGCATCGGCTCCGATCAACTCAGCGCCCGCTACTATATCCGCCAGACCAAGACCTACACCATCAAGAACCGCTCGACCCACGATCGCACCATGGTCCTCGAACATGCGATCAAGCCGAACTGGACCCTGTTCGAACCCAAGAAGCCGGCCGAGCAGACCCGCGATCTGTATCGCTTCATGACGAGCGTCCCCGCGGGCAAGACGGTCACCTACGACGTCGTCGAGGATATGCCGCGCGTCGA
>JACQFG010000101.1 GCA_016200155.1 Planctomycetota bacterium
GCACGGTCGGCGGCCGCGACCACTGGCCGCAGTCGGGCTTCTGCTTCATCGCCGGCGGCGGCCTACGCACCGGCCAGGTCATCGTCGCCACCGACCCGCGCGGCGAAAACCCCGCCGGCCGAGCGTACACGCCGCAAAACGTGCTGGCCACGCTGTACCACGTCCTCAGCATCGACCCGGTGACCACCATCAACGATCACCAGGGCCGCCCGCACTATCTGCTGGACGACCGCGAGAAAGTGGCAGAGCTGGTCTAAGAAGCTCACGCAAAGGCGCAAAGGCGCAAATAATAAGATTCGCGGCAAATCCTTGGCGCCTTTGCGTGAGCCATTTGAGGTAGTACCATGCGATACGCTATCGTGCTCCTCGCCTTTTTCCTGACGGTCCCCAGTCTGCTCGCCAACGAAAAGCCGGCCAAACCGGCGCCGATGATTTTCGTCGAGACTCAATTCCCCGGCGCCAGCGCCCTCGTGCTTGCCGACACCGTGGCCGAGCCGATCGAGAAGCAGCTCGACGGCCTCGAAGGCGTGGTGCAACTGGCGTCGCGCTGCAATAACGATGGCACGTACCTCCTCGCGATCTCGTTCAAGCCGGGCGTCAATCTCGACCAGGCGCAGGTGAACGTGCAGGACCGTGTCGCGCGTGCCTTGCCGATGCTCCCCGATTTGGTGAAGGACGGCGGGATTACGGTCAAGAAGAAATCGCCCGTGCTGATGATCGTCAACCTGTCGTCGCCGAAGGATCGGTACGACACGCTTTATCTGAGCAACTATGCGACCATTCAGCTCAAGGACGAACTGACGCGCCTGACCGGTGTCGCCGCGGTCACTCTCTTCGGCACGCGCGACTACAGTATGCGTGCGTGGCTCGATCCGCAGAAAATGGCGGCCCGCAAGCTGTCGGCGACCGATGTGATCGATGCGATTCGCATGCAAAACGTACAAGTCGCCGCCGGCGCGATCGGTCAGCCGCCGATCGCCAAGGATTTCAAGTTCTCGATCACGACACAGGGCCGGCTCAAGGACGCGAAGGAGTTCGAAGACATCATCATCAAGAACGATCCGACGGGCGCAAGAGTGCGCCTGAAGGACGTCGGCCGGGTCGAACTCGGCGCCCAGGCCGTGAACGGCAACGTCCGCCACAACGGCCAAGCCAGCGTCGCCCTCGGGATCTATCCCCTCCCCGACAGCAACGCAAAGCAGACCAGCCGAGCCGTCGAGCAAAGGCTGGCGGAGCTTCGCAAGCGCCTGCCCGAGGGACTCAAGCTCGACGTCGTCTTCGACTTCGCCGCGACGCCCGCCGACTATCTGCTGATCGACGTCGAGTTGCCGCCTGCTGCATCCGCGGAGCGCATCGACCGGACGTTATCGGCCTGCGACAAGCTGCTGCGTGACGTGCCCGGCGTGCAGGACCTGACGACGTTCACCGAGAACCCGTTCGATATCGTTCGCAATCAGCCGTGCATCCTCGTGCGCCTGGCTCCTGCCGACAAACGAAAAATGAGCCGCACAGAGATCACCCGAGCCATTCGCGCCAAGCTTGCAAACGTGCCGGACGCATTGCTGCGCCTCCGTCATCTGGCGCGCGCCGGCATCTCCAGGCACGGCTACCCCATCGATGCCGCGGTCACCGGACCGGAGGCGGACAAGGTACACGCGTTGGCCCAGGCATTCGCCGGGCGGTTGCAGAAAGCCAAGAAGCTGACGGATGTCTGGGTGAGCCGGGAGTCCAGCCCGCGGCCGCAGCTCTTCATCGAGATCGACCGCGCCAAGGCGGCGAATCTTGACGTGGCGATTTCCGACATCATCGCCACGATGGAAGCCCGTCTTGGCTCCGTGTACGTCAATCAGTTCAACGTGTTTGGCCGAACCTGGCAGCTCAATGTCCAACTCGATGGCAAGCCCGGCGGTCGCGTCAGGGACCTCAAGCAGATCCAGGTCCGCAACTCCAAGTGCGATATGGTGCCGATCGGATCCCTGGTGAATGTGAAGGCAATTGACGCGCCGGCAACGATCCACCGCATCGACCTGCGTCCCGCCGTGCAGGTTTCCGCCAATCCCGCGGCCGACGTGTCTCTCCTGGAGGCGCGCGGTTTCGCCGCATCGCAATTCGAAAAAGCTCGCAAAAAGCTGCGATTGCCGGCAGACTATCGCCTCACGTGGCTGCCCTGAAACGACGACGTGTCCGGTCGCAGACGAAATCACGCCAGCCGATCTGTAACATATTACTGATATTGATGTTACGCCATTTCTTGTTTTGCGCCGCTATGACTTCGCCTTGCATCGGACACGGCTAACCACTACATTGACATTTTCGGCCTTGCGCGACTCTTGGCCGGGAAATCGACGCATGGTCCGCGCGGAACAAGGGGCTTTCGGCGAAGGAAATCGCATGAGTGATGGAATGCACTACGATCCCAACAATCCGCTCATCGTTCAGGGCGACCGCACGGTCCTGGTCGAGGTGGACAATCCCAAATATGCCGAGGCCCGCGATGCCCTGGCGCCGTTCGCGGAACTCGAAAAATCGCCCGAGCACATTCACACCTATCGGCTCAGCGACCTATCTCTCTGGAATGCAGCCGCGGCGGGCCTCAGCGCCGACGACATGATCGTCGCGCTGCGCAAGTACAGCAAGTTCCCGCTGCCGATGAACTTGCTGACCGAAATCTCCGAACGGGTGGAACGCTACGGCCGGGTCAAGCTGATCAAGCATGGCGACAAGCTCAAGCTCGTCTGTGCGGACAAGCCGCTCCTGGAAGAGCTGGCCCGGCAGCCGAAGTTGCGCGATTACCTGGGCGAACGTCTCGATGCCAAGAGCTTCCAGATCGAGCCGAGCTTTCGCGGCGTCTTGAAACAGGCGCTCATCACGGTCGGCTATCCGGCCGAGGACCTGGCGGGCTACACCGAAGGCGCGGCGCTGACCATGCACTTGCGCGAGATCACCCGCGCCGGCATTCCCTTCCACGTGCGCGACTATCAGCGCGACGCGGCCGACATCTTCTACGCCGGCGGCGATGTGCGCGGCGGCTCCGGCGTCATCGTCCTGCCCTGCGGCGCCGGCAAGACCATCGTCGGCATCGTCGCCATGTCGATGATGCAAAAATCGACGCTCATCCTCACCACCAGCATCACCGCCGTCAAGCAGTGGATCCGCGAGATCGTCGATCGCACCGATCTGACCGAGGCCGACGTCGTCGAATACTCCGGCGAGGTCAAGAACATCGGGCCCGTCACCGTGGCGACCTATCAGATCCTCACGCATCGGCCTGACAAGAAGGAAGAGTTCCCGCACTTCAAGATCTTCGATCAGCGCGACTGGGGCCTGATCATCTATGACGAAGTGCATCTTCTCCCCGCGCCGGTTTTCCGCGTGACCGCGAACATCCAGGCCCGACGCCGGCTCGGTCTCACCGCGACCTTGATTCGCGAGGATGGCCGGGAGAGCGACGTGTTCAGCCTGATCGGGCCGAAGAAATACGATGTGCCGTGGCGCGAACTGGAGACCAAGGGCTGGATCGCGGAGGCGAACTGCACCGAGGTCCGCGTTGCCCTGCCCGACGACATGCGCATGGAGTACGCCGTCAGCGAATGGCGGCACAAGTACCGCATCGCCAGCGAGAACCCCGCCAAGGAGGACGTCGTCGAACGGTTGATGAACAGTCACGACGACAAGAACATCCTCATCATCGGCCAGTACCTGCGTCAGCTTCGTAGCCTGCAAAAGCGCTTCGATCTGCCGCTCATCACCGGCGCGACCGACAATCAGACGCGCGAGGATCTGTACGGCAAATTCCGCCGCGGCGAAATCAAACGGCTCATCCTCTCCAAGGTCGGCAACTTCGCCATCGACCTGCCCGACGCTCAGGTGCTGATCCAGGTCTCCGGCACGTTTGGCTCACGCCAGGAAGAAGCGCAACGCCTGGGCCGAATCTTGCGCCCCAAGGCGAACGGCGAGTCGGCCCACTTCTTCACGTTGGTGACGCGTGACACCCGCGAACTCGATTTCGCCCATCATCGCCAGATGTTCCTCACCGAGCAGGGCTACAGCTACGGCATCCTCGACGGCAGCGATTTGCTCGCAGAGCCTGAAGTGTTAGCGAAGGAACTGCCCTCTTCGCTCACGCTGCAGGCTCCGACGGAGATCGCCACATGATCGAGAAGGCGCAAACGCGAATCCCCGTCAAGCTGCATCGCAACGTCGCCCTCGTGCAAACGGAGGATGCGCTGCTGGCGGAGGAGCTGCTCGCCCACAAGAAATTGGCCGCGGACATCGTCGGCCGACTCTCCGATCGCGTTCTGTTGATACGCCCGGGCCGCGTCGATGCGGTGGTGCAGGAGCTGCGCCGCATGGGACACACGCCGTCGGTTTTGTGAGCATTAATCCATGGCGAGCCGAGCTGCGTAAGCAGCCGGTTGAGGCACAACGCATCAACCGGCTGCTTACGCAGCTCGGCTCGCCGCACCGATGAAAATGACGCACGGAAACACCGATCGCTGGACGCAACATATCCGTCACACGCTGATGCGCTATGACGAAGCGCTGCTGCGGCAGGTCGCGCACAAGTTGTGCAAGCCTCGCAATCAATGGCCCGTCGATGAACTGCTCGAACGCCTGGTGTCGGCGTTCGACAATGCCGCCATGATCGATCGGCGCCTGAAGGACATGCCGGCGGCGTGTCGGCAGATTCTCGCTGTGATCGGGCAGAGCCAGCAGCCGCGCTGGCCGGTCGGGTCGCTGGTCGAAATCCTGGTCTGCCTGGGCGCCCAGGACGGTCTGGCGCCGCTGGTCGCTTTGCTGGAATCGGGGTTGCTGCTTCCGGAGCTGTTTCCGTTCGGCACGCCCGTGGACGAAGATAAGATCAGCGGCCGTTCGAAGCTCCGCAACTTCGAAAGCTGGCTGGGACGCTCCGAGCCGATGCCGATGCTGCTGGCGTCGCCGGGGGTCAGCAAGCGGGTAGCAAGCGAAGAACTCGGCATCACTTGCCCCGCGGTCAAGGCAGCCAAGGACGCGCCGGTTCACGAGGCGGACGGGCTCGATTGGCCGTTGCGTCTGGCGGTCCTGTGGCAGCAAGTTCTGGCGGCTCCGCTGCGCCGCACCCAGCAAAAGGAATACTTCAAACGCGATTACGATCGCTTGCGGACCGACCCCTTGCTCTGCGCCGCCCCGACCGACGTGCTCGCCGCCGTTCCCGATCCGGGCTTCTTCGCGGCAGCGCTGGCGTCGGCGTCGGGGCTGTTGCACGAGGAGCAATCGGAGCTGCGCGCCGGCGCTTGGCCTGCCTACTGGAAAGGATCGTTGCCGACTCTTCTCGCCGAGTTTTGGACATCCCTGTCGCGCGTCAATTCCTGGGGCCCCGCCACCGGTCACGCGCCGAGCGATGGCCCCGCCAACCCGTATCCGTCCGCGTATTTGCTCGCGCTCCTGTTGTTGTCGCGCCTGCCCGAGAAAAGCTGGACGACGCCTCAAGCCATTGAAGATTGGATTGCCGCCCGCCATCCCTACTGGCTCGGCAAGAAAGGCGCCACGCTTGGCATTGCCGCGTTTCTGCTCGGCGTCGCCTATTCGCTTCGACTTGTGCAGGCGACGAAAAGCGATGACGGCTGGCTCGTTCGGCTGTCGTCGCTGGGCCGCTGGGTGATGGGCGTCGATGACAAACCGCCGACGCTGCCGACCTTCAAGCAGACGCTGCTGGTGCAGCCGAACCTGGAGATGCTGGCGTATCGTCAAGGCCTGACGCCGGAGTTGATCGCGGGCCTGAGCAAGATCGCGACGTGGAAAGGCCTCGGCCCCGCCTGCACGCTTCAGCTCGAGCCGCACAGCGTTTATCGCGCCCTGGAGATGGGCGAGTCGTTTGCGAGCATCGTACACATGCTGGAAGGCCACGGCATGAAGGCCTTGCCCGGCGCGGTGCTCGATTCGCTGAAGACGTGGTCGAACAAGCGCGAACTGATCAGCATCTACTCGGCCGGCGCCATCTTCGAGTTCGCATCGACCGCCGAGATGAACGAGGCGATCGCGCGCGGGCTGCCGGCGATTCGCCTGACCGATCGGCTCGCCATCGTCGCCAACGAGAATGGCATCGCGTATCAGAATTTTCGCTTGACGGGGACGCGCGACTACACGCTGCCGCCGGAACGCTGTGTTGATGTCGAGGCCGACGGCGTGACGCTGAACGTCGATCTGGCCCGCTCCGACCTGCTGCTGGAGACCGACGTGCAGCGGTTCGCCGAGCCGATCCCGCAGACCAGCGTGCAACCCCGGCGCGCGTACCGCATCACGCCGGCGTCGATCCTGGCGGCCCGGCAGCAGGGCGTCACCATGAACCATCTCGAGACGTGGTTCGTGCAGCGGACGGGGCTGCCGATCTCCGCCGCCGCCATGCTGCTGATGGCCGGCCCCGACGCCGCCCCGATCGAGCTGCGCCGGCAAATGGTGCTGCACGTCGCCAACGAACACCTCGCCGACGGCCTGCAACAATGGCCCGGCACCCGCACCTTCATCAAGGGCCGACTCGGCCCGACGGCACTGGTCCTGGACGAGAACGACATCGGCCTGCTGACGGAACGGCTGAAGGAGCTGGGGGCCAAGGTGATGTTTGAGGGGTGACTTGGCATATCATCGTCATTCGCGATTCATATTGCGAATTCCATGCTCTTCCCACGCATTCAAGGCATGAACGACATTTCTTCGGTTTTTCTGTTGCCATTTGCGCGGTTACTGCGTACTATTGGTTTGTGATTGCTAACTTGTTGGGGCCCTGTTTCTGAGGTTCCCATGATTCCCTTCCTCGGACCGATTATCGCAACCATCGTCGGCGCCGTCGCCAGCGTCGCGGCCAAGGCGGCCTATGACAAGGCCGTGAAAAAGCCCGAGCCGGCTCGCTGTCCGAAATGCATGCAGCGAGACACCGCCTTGAAGCTCACCTGCTGCAATACGCTCATTTGTGAGGAATGTTCGCGCGGTTTTCGTGCGCGCGGCACATGCGAGTACTGCGGTGCTGGAATCGTGCCATGAATTTTTTTGATGCCTATCGCCATTTCGAGGGGTCGCACGGAAAGATTCGCCTTCGTTTGAATCAGGCGATTCTCGATCAGCTCTGCGCGCGCGTGGTCCATAAGTTTGCGATGATCAAGAGCCTGCGGATCGCGCCAACGGGCGAAAATCGGTTTCGAATCCGCGCGGAACTCTCCAGTCGTCCCCTTCAGTTCCTTGGAACCCTTGGCCTGAATTCCCTTCGCGAAGATGGCATCGCAGTCGAATTGACGTATCGAACGGCAACGCGCAAGGACCCAACGATCGAGGGAGCACTGAGGAGTACCATGGTCGGAATGGACATCGCCATTCCGATACTCGTGAAAATGATCAACCATGGGCTGGATGCCGGCGAGGTGTTCGAGGTGATGGAATCGGATTGGAGCGAATGGGCGGAAGGCCGCGCATTTGTACATTTCCATCCCTTTCGCTTGGCCGCCAAGTTCCTGCCCCAGCAAATCGCAGAAGGGCAGCATTCCTTGGCTCGCCCTGGTGAATGCAGCCAGTGTCAAGGGGTCTCTGAGCGTGGACCTCAAACTTACCATTTGACCGACACCAGCGGCGTGGACTCACAGTCCGACTGCCCTTGCATCGCACAGTCCGCAAAGCCTATACTGGCGGCGATTATGGTCCGGCATGGAGGTCGCGACGTTGGTTTCTTGGCCGATTCTCTGGGAACACTTGTCGGCTCTGGCGCTGGTCTGGGCGGCGGTTGCCTTGCCTGGGTTCGCGCTCTTGCCTGTATTGCGGCTGCGCATCGGGCTTGTCGGCGCGCCGCTCCTGGGCGTCGTCTACTGGACCGTCGCGCTCTACCTGTTCCCGTTTCATCATGGGCTCGATGTCGCCGCCGGTCTGGTCGGCGCGGCGGCGATCTTCCACGGCATTCGCGTTCAGGGCCGACTCGGTCTCCTGAACAGCGTGCGACGCTGGCGGACGGCGTCTACGTTGATTCTCGTAACAGGTAGTTTGCCGTATCTGACGACGCTGCTCGCTCACTATGTGCCGCAGGGGATGGACGCCTCGATGCACGCGACGGCGGCGACGTTGATCGGCCGCAGCGCCGGGTTGCCGAGCAGTTATGCGCCGTTCGCTCCCGATGTGAACCTGCCGCCGATGAATCTCGGACTGCCGGCGATCGCAGGTGTGGCGATTCGTTGGGGCGGCGAGCCGGCGGCGGTGATGCTGGCGTGTCACCACCTGACGTTCACTGCTCTGATCCTTGCGTCGTACCTGCTGCTGCGCTGGTGGACGGGCCGCAATGTCGCCGCGTTCCTGGCGGTGCTCAGCGTGTGGACGGCACGGGCGACCCAGGCGAGCGTGGAGTGGGGCGGCTTCCCGACGATCCTGAGTGTCGCGATCGGCCTGTTCGCGGCGCGATTGCTGCTGCAGCACATGCGCTCGGTGAACTGGCGCTTGTCGATTGCGACCGGGGCCGCGGTTGCCGCGCTTCCGCTGATTCATGGCGTCGGGGCCGGCACGTGGCTTTACTGCGTCGGACCGTGGGTGGTGTTCGCGACGATCTTTCAGAGCCGATCAAGAATCGCAATGTTGCGTGGCCTAGCGCTCAGCGGGTTGACGGCGGTGCTGATGCTGATCGTTTATCGGGCCGCGGGGACCATCGACGCGCAAGCTCTCGAAATGACCTGGACCCGCCAGTGGCAGGAAGAATCGGCCCCATTGGGCGAGCGGCCGTGGCTCGGATCGTTCGACTACATTCGCAAGAACGCCGGCAGCGTGATCGTGCTGGCCGGCTGGTTCGCGTGCGGCCTGCTGGCGTGGCGTCGGCAATGGCCGGCGGCGGCGCTGCTCGGGCTGGCCTGGCTGAGCATGACCATCGTCGTGGCGAACTCGCACTGGTGGGTGCTGCCGGCGTCGTTCCTGCTCTATCCGGAGCGTGTTCTGTATTGGGCGGCACCGCTCAGCGCTGTCGGGCTGGCGCTTGCGTGGCGGAGTTATGCGAGCTCGCAGCGCAAGCAAGAGGGTGTGCATCCGTTGCTTGCGCTGCGGGCTTGTAAGATCGCCCTGCTTGCCTTCGCGGCGTATCAGCATAATCAGTTTTACCAGAAGGCCGTCCGCGACGAGGTCGTGGACGCCGACGGCTGGGAGGCGCTCGTGTGGGCCAAGCAGCACCTGGAGCCGACGCGCGATTTCGTGTACACGCCGTACAACTCGACCGGCTCGTTTCTGCCGGCGATCGCCCAGGTGGGCTGCACGGGGTCGCATCACCATCACTTTCTCGCGCAGCAAGTGCGGCAACACCAGGGACGCCGCACGGTGACGCATGTGTTCGTCGACGAACACCTGGCGCCCGGCGCGACCCTGCCCACGGGCACGGTGGTGTTTCGCAATCGGTCGATCACGATCATGGAAATGGGGAACGGCAACGCTTCCGCGAAGCGTCGCTGACCAGTAGGTCAGGCTTTCCAGCCTGA
>JACQFG010000099.1 GCA_016200155.1 Planctomycetota bacterium
AGAATTCAAACTGTAGGGTGGGTCGAGCGCTCGACCCACCCTACGGGATCCGCTTGATATAACCGCAACCACGCCCGAAATTCGTTGACAGGAGGGCCAATCGCCGCGTAAATTAAATCCGTCGCGGCATTGCAGCTCCCTAGCAACCGACTGTGGGATCCGCGGCTCAGTTCAATTGAATTTTATCCTGCGTGCTCCGCCACGACGTGAAAGCACGCGAGACAGTTTTTGCATGCGGAGCACGCAGGATAAAATCCTTAACGTTAGCCCGCTTGGATCTCGCCGAGGAGGGAACTCCAGTGGACGTTGGCTCCCCTATGCGATTTCTTGTCCTCGCCGTTCTGGGTGCGTTCTTCGGTGGGTTGATGCTCAACAACCTGGTTCCTCCCGCACCGCATGGACGCTCCCCAGATGTTACCGTCAACATTGCGGGTGCAATTCTTGGCTTCCTGATAGTCGCCGGCGCTGATGTAGTCGGCAATTCTACCATAAGGAATTTCGTCCTCTGGAGCCTCTTCGGTGCGGGCATTGGCACCATGGCCGGCTTTGTGGTTTACATCAATCGGGTGTTTTTTCTACCCGGTGGTTCGCCCCCTGATCCCATCACGCGATGGCAATGGAGTATTTGCTCAGCGCTGATGGGCGTCGTCCTTGGATTGCTAATTGCCACCTGGCGCCTACAACGAATGAGCCGGCCTGCGCTCCCCGAGTCGCCAGACGCCTCATCGAAGACGCCTCTGCCAGAATCGCTCGACGCCCAACAAGATGCTCAACCAGAAATAACGAAGCCACAAGCACGGAAGTCTTGTCCTTCTTGCGGGCAGACGCTAAACATATATGCGCTTAAGTGTTTGTTCTGCAAAGCAGATTTTCCCTAGAGTCATTCACATAGGTCGGGCCGAACCGTTCTCTGGCCCCTCCGGGATGAGTGACGGTCCTGCCACGGCGACGGCCGGGTGAGGTTTGCCCTGTCGTGATCGGCAAGGTCTGCCGTGCTTTCCCAACGTTCGGTCGTCTGCGTTGTTCTGCGCCGGGATGGTTCGTGGCTACGGCATTTCGCTTATCGGTATTTTCTCCACCAAGTGAAAATACCGAGGCGCCCGACATGCTCCTTGCGTGCAAATCGACGCCGGCGTAGAATGCGTGCGGTTGACGGTAGAAGCGCATGGGTACCTCCTTGAGAAGGATGAGCCGAGCGCACAGACGCGGGCTGAAAGATCCACGTTGGACCGCGCTTCGGCGCCGAGTCTGTATTACTTGGGACAGCCAGCTCATGCCTCGCGGGGACAGAAGTGGTATCCAGCTGAATTCGCGCGATTCAACGTCTCACCAGCGGCCCCGGCAAGTTAACTTGTGCGTTCGGCCACAAACCTGGGCCATCGCAGGCTCTGACACATGCTCACAGCAAAGGTCCGAATCGTGGCGGCAACGGTCGGGGGCATCGGCATCGGCTTGGCCCTCGGCTTCGGACTCGCGTTTGCATGGGCAGAGACGCGCCTCGTCGATGGCGTCGCTCGGCGCGTCGTGCGGTTCGTGGCTCACGAGGACCCGCCAGGTGTCTGGGGCTTCCCCACGGACTTGGTCCGCCATCGGGTGGTGGGGAATGTCGCCCACGGCGACCTGCTCCTTGAGTGTGACGCCTTCCATATGGGGAGCCGCTTGGGTCTGCTGTACGCTCTGGAGGGGGCGATAGCCGGGCTTGCCGTGGGGTTCGGCGCCGACGCGCGCAAGGTCGTCGCAGCCGGCCTGATGGGGACCGTCGTATTTTCCGTATTCTACTTGATTGCGGCCACGATGATGCCCTGGCTCGATTCTCCAGCCGCGGCGTTCTCGTTCGTGGCAATGATCGTTCTCTTGGCACTGCTGGTAGCTTGTGGAGAGGCAGGTTATTCGGCGAGCGGCACGAAGCCTGAGTGACGAACATCAGACCCAGTGCCGAACCGTTCGCTGGCCCCTCCGGGATGAGTGACGGTCCTTCCACGGCGACGGCCGGGTGAGGTTTTCTCTGTCGTAAGCGGCAAGGTCTGCCGTGCTTTCCAAACGTTCGGTCGTCTGCGTTGTTCTGCGCCGGAAATCCGAACCATCCGGAATGCCAGTTGGGCAGCGGCGTTCAGCCCCGATGGCAAGCGAGTGTTGACCGGTGGCGACAAGGGGACCCTGTGGGATGTGGAGACTGGCAAGTGATGGCACCGGCGGCGCTGGGGAAGTAATCATTCATGTATGAGGTCCGACTTGCCGATGACGCGAAACGGCATCTCGCCGCTTTTCCGGCGAGGGATCAGCGGGTTGTTCTCGACGCCATCGACGAGCAACTCCAGCATCAGCCGACGGTGGTGACGCGCAACCGGAAGCCATTGCGCGAGAACCCTCTCGCAGAGTGGGAACTCCGTGTGCAGAGGTATCGCGTGCTGTATAATGTCGCTGAGGAAAGCGTAACGGTGATTGTGATCGCAATTGCCGTAAAGGCCGGCAACCGTTTTAACATCGAAGGAGAGGAGTACTCTCTATGACGGAAATCGCCATTGATAAGGAAAAGCGTCCGATCGCCGAATGGCTTCCCCGTGGGAACAGCAATGAACTCGTGTACTTGACGCGGCGTGGTCGCAAAAAGTTTGTCGTGGTGCCTCTGGATGATATGGATCAAGAGGTGATGGCCATCCGAAAGAACGCCGCGCTCATGGCCCATATTCATGAACTCTCAGAACGCGCTCGCAAGGGACCGACGAAGTCGATCGACGAAGTCCGCGCGGAACTCGGCATCCCGCGCCGCAAAAAGAAATCGAAGCGATGACAGATGCTTCAAATGCCCGATTGGATACACCTGGCCATCAGTCGAGCGTCACCAGTCACACCTCTCGGGCCAACATCCGTTGCATGGTTTTCTCACGATGCGGTATAACATCATTGTTCCATCAACGGAGTGAAACCCATGATCGCGACCCAACCGCAACTTCCGCTGCTCGGCACCATGGCAGGCTTTCGGCGTTTCAGCGTGCCGGAATATCACCGCCTGACCGAGATCGGCGTTCTGACCGAGGACGACAACCTTGAACTCATCGAAGGCTATCTGGTGCTCAAAATGGCCCGCAATCCCCCGCACGATTGCTCAATCCAATTGGTTTCCGGCGCGTGTAATGCGGCGACCCCCGCCGGCTGGTGTGTGCGCATTCAATGCGCCATCACGCTGCCCGATAGCGAACCCGAGCCGGACATTACCGTCGCACGGGGTACGGCACGCAATTACGCAGCCCATCATCCCAGCCCGAGTGAGATCGGCACTTTGGTCGAAGTCGCCGACTCCACGCTCCTGGGCGATCGCGCGGACAAGGCGCGTATCTATGCGCGGGCAAACATCCCCATCTACTGGATCGTCAACCTGATCGATCGCCAGATCGAGGTTCACGAACAACCATCGGGTCCCACGACTGCGCCGGCCTATGCGAAGACGACGACTTATCGCCTTGGGGACGCTATCCCGTTCGTCCTTGACGGGACCGTGGTTGCGACCTTTGCCGTGCAGGACCTGCTTCCTTGACTGCCGCAAATCTTTTCTTGCGGTCCGTTCGTCATTTCGTTAACCTAATACTTCACACCATCGCTCGTGTTCATCAAAGGAAGCTGCCATGGCGGCCCCGGCCAATCATTCTTCGCGATCCGGAGGGTCTACGCTCCTCATCGGCTGCCTCGGCGTCGTTGTGCTTGGCATCCTCCTGGTCTGTGGCGGCGGCGTCGGCGGGTGGTGGTTCTTCTTGAAGGCGGCGCCCACGCAGCCGATTGCCGAAATTCCGCCCGAAAAGAAAGACAATGACGACGATCCGCCGAAAAAGAAAATCGAACTTCCTATCAAGATTGGCCCCGGTGACGACAAGGACAAGAAAAAGAAGCCGATCAAGCCCAAGGACACGATCGTCAAGGACAAGCTGCCCCCCGGCGACGATCGACCCAAGGACCTGATTGCCGCCATGGACGCCCTCGCGCCCCGGCAACGACTCGAGGAAATCAAGATCGTCCAGCTCAAGGGGACCGTGCGGCTCGTCGAAATTGATTTCACCTCAGCGTTCACCGTCACCTGGGAAGGCACCAGGCAGCTCAAGTACGACGACCAACCGAACGGCTTTCGCAAACCGATGTTTCTCGTCGTCGGCGAATCGGTGTGGCGCACCAACACCGCCGGCTCGACGACGCAGGGCTGGCTGAGCCAGGCATCGAAATCGAACGGATCGGCGAAACGAAGGTCCGCGACAAGGCCTGCTATGAAGTCACCATCCGCCGCTTCGGCCGACCGACCTATCGATTATTCTTCGACAAGCAGTCTCACCTCCTGGCGAAGGTGGATTTTACCGGGCCCTGCTACGACAAGAACGGCAAGGCGCTGCCCGGCACCATGCTGGTCGAGTTTTTTTTCAGCGATTATCAGACGGTCGACGGCATCAAGCAGTGGAAACGCCAGGAGCAATGGCGCGACGGGCAACCCTACACCGAGATGGATGTCCTGGAGATTCGGGTTCTCGCCGAGGCCGACGACGCCTTGTTCCGGGGCCCGATCACGGAAAAAGCCCTGATCAAGGCTCGGCTCGATGAACGCAAGGACCGGATCCGGCGCACGCTGGCGGACCTGGGACCGGACGGCGGATCGGACTTCAGCCGCCTGGTCGCGGGACTGAAGCACAAGCAATCCCGTCCGCGTGCTCTGGCGCGCAAGGGGCTGCAACAGTACATCGAATTGTGGCGCGACAAGCTGACCGATCCGATGGTGCGCGAGGACGTTGCCGCTCTCGCAGCGTTGCTGGAACGGGAGGAAGACCCGACGCTGCAGGGATTCGCCATCGAAGCTGTTTCGGCACTGGGTCCGGCGGCAGCGGAGGCGGCGCCGGCGCTGGTGTCGGTGATCCGCGATAACCGTGAAACCAAGCTCATACCGTCCGCGATGCGTGCCCTGCGCCGGATCGGCGTCAAGACCGACGACACCCTCCAGGCATTCGAGAACAATCTCGAGCACCCCGATGCCGCGGTCCGCGAGGACGCGATCCTGGCGGTGCTGCAACTGTGGCCCGATCGTTTGCCCCTGGCGCAGCTCGTCGAGCTGGCCAATCAGCCGGGCACGGCCGAATTGGTGCGCAGCAGCGCCGAGCAAGCGATTCGCCAAAAGTTGTCGACCGCGACCGCGAAGGACCTGCCCGCCTTGCGCCAGGGGCTGAAGAATTCCAATCGCGTGATTCGCCTCAGCTTCATCGATGCGATTGCCAACCTCAAGGAAGCCGGTCGCGAGGCGGCGCCCGACCTTGTTCCTCTGGTCGCGTCGGTGGACAACCAGGTTGCGACCCAGGCATTGAAGGCGATCGAGAGCATCGGCCAACTCATGACGGTGGCGAACGAAAGCACTGATCCGGTTGTGTTGACCGCCATTTTACGCGCATTGAGTATCAAGGGAGGCAAGACCGACCCCGTGCTGGCGATCTTCGAGAAGCACCAAGATCACGCCAACAACGATGTGCGGAACATTTGCGTCATCGCGCTGCTCGATTTGGCGCCGGATCGCGTGACGCTCAACCGGCTTGCCGATCTGATGCTGCTGCCCAACCCCGAAATCCGCGTGCCGGCCGAACGCATGATGAAGCAAAAGCTGACGGCCGTCACGGTCAAGGACGTCCCTGCCCTGCGCATCGGGCTGAAGAATCCGAACAAGGACATTCGCATGAGCTTCCTGGACGCGCTCGGCACGCTCAAGGACGACGGCGCCGACGCCGCTGCCGAGGTGGCCGGCCTGCTGGAATCCTCGGATGCGGATACCGTCACCAAAGCCGCCAAGGTCCTCGAAGGTCTCGGCAAGGCGGGCACGAAAGCGGTGCCGGTCCTGGAGAAACTGCTCGACAGCCAGGAAAAAGGCGTGTCGCTCAATGCCGTGCTGGCGCTCTCGAAAGTGGATCCCGACAGCGACGCGTTCAAGACCAAGGGAATCGCGATCCTATTGGATGGATTGAACCCCGACGTCAAGGAGCTGAAGGGCTTCCTCGCGCGTCCCGTGAATGCCAAGTCTGCCGCCGTCCTGTTCGAGATCGGCGAACCCGCGGTGGCGCCGCTCTTCAAGCACCTGATCCTGCGCAACAACCCGAAGACGGTGGTGGGCGACATGCAGCTCCAGGCCACGGCGTCGCGCTATGTCGGCTATGAAATGCTCAAGGAATTTGCCAAGCACGCCAAGGCCAAGGACGACAAGAAGACGATGCAGGCTCTCAAGAAATACGACACCACCCTCAAGGCCTTCTGGTCGCCCGAAGAGAGCCGGCTCGCCGATCAGGCCAAGAAGCTCATGGGCATCCAGGCCGACACCAAGCAGCTCTACCTCAACACCGCGTCGGCTTCGTATCAGGCGTATCTCGCCATCCACGCGCTGCCGTGAAACGAATCACGAAAGCCCGAAAAAAACGAAAACACGAAACAGACAGGTTTCATCCCATCCGTTCGTGCTTTCGTTCTTTCGTGCTTTCGTGATGCGAATTTGCTACGCCAGCGCCGACGGATTGAGCACCGGCGTGTCGGCCTGACGCGGCTCGCCGAGGATGTAGAGCAGGCAGCCGAGCTGGGCCGTCGCGCCGACGTCGGCGACGTTGGCCTGCACACAGTTGAAACCGCTGGTCTTGTCGAGGTCCGATGCGAGCACCTCGATCACCCAGATGGCGGCCTTCTGGGCGGAACTCGCCACGGTCAGCGTGTTGGTCGACGGCGAACCCGCGGTGAACTTGCCGATCGTGGTAAGGTCGGCATCGGTCTTGGTCCAGGCCCGCGCGATGGTGAGTGCCTTCGAGCCGGTGCCGCTGACGTCCGTCGCTTGCACGACGGTGACGGTGGGATCCTCGGTGCCGCTCGCCGCGGCGGCCTTGAAGAACACGATCAACAGCCGCGCGTAGTTCTTGAGATTCACCCAGTCGCTGTTGTTGTCGGCGGTCGCCATGTTGACCGGCACGAAGCCGGCCGCGATCTGCATCTGGTCGAGCATGAATCGAACTCCATAATGATGCTCGCACCCCCGATTTGCCCCTGGAGCGGATGTTGTTGACGGACGAACATCGTCCGTGCGTGTTGATCGTACCATGCCGCGCGAGCCAAATGCGATGTCCGTTGCGCAACAAATCATCAATTTCGGCGGCAACATTCGCTTCACGCCGGAGCGCCTCTACACGCCGAGCAGCGACGCCGAGGTTCTCACCATCCTCGATCGCCACGCGCACGGCAAAATTCGCGTCGTCGGTTCGTTGCACGCCTGGAGCCCGCTCGTTCCAAGCGACGAGGCGCTCGTTGACCTGCGCCACTTCGATCGCGTTGAAGTCGATCGCGACGCCGACGGCGTGGTCTGGGCAACGGTCGGCGGCGGCTGCAAGATCAAGCATTTGCTGCGAAAACTGCACCGCATGTCCGATTCGACGATTCCCTCGCTCGGCTTGATCACCGAGCAAACCATCGCCGGCGCAATCTCCACCGCGACGCACGGCTCCGGCAAGCAATCGCTTTCTCACTACATGGCGGAGCTGCGCGTGGCGGCCTATGACGCAAACGGCAGGGCGCATATCTACACCTGGAACGATGGGTCGGAACTGCGGGCGGCCCGATGTGCGCTCGGTTGCATGGGCATCATCCTGAGCGTGAAGTTTCGCTGCGTGCCGAAGTATGAGATCGCCGAGATCGTCCAGCCGTGCGCGACGATCGACGAAGTGCTGGCCGGCGAGGAGGAGTTTCCGCTGCAGCAGTTCTACCTTGGGCCGCACCTGTGGTCGTATTTTGCCCAGCGCCGGGTCGCGACAGCCGAGTTTCATCCGCGCCGATCGCTGTCCGCGAAGCTCTACCGCGCGTACTGGTTCTTCGGCATCGACGTCGGCTTGCACCTGGTCATCAAGACGCTGACAATGCTGCCGGCGGGGTGGATCCGCTTTTTCTATCGGCACGTGCTGGCGAAGGTGGTGCTGATGAACGTCAGGTTCGTCGATCACAGCGAACGGATGCTGGTGATGGAGCACGAGCTGTTCAAGCATCTGGAGATCGAGATCTTCGTGCCGGCCCGGCATGTTCGCGCCGCGGCGGCGTTTGTTGAAGACGTGCTGAAAGTGTTCGACGGCGACGGACCCACTCCGTTAACGCTCCAATCCATCGGCATGGCGGACGAGCTCGAAAAACTTCGCGGCACGTTCACGCACCACTATCCGATCACGTTTCGCCGCGTGCTGCACGACGATGCGCTGATCGCGATGTCCAGCGGCGACGAGCCCTACTACGCGATCAGCTTCATCACCTACGTGGAGCCGCGGAAGCCGTTTTTCGCAATGGCGTCGTTCCTGGCCCACAGCATGGCGCGTCTATTCGACGCCCGCCCGCATTGGGGCAAGTATTTTCCTCTCGACCATGCCGATGTCGAACGCGTCTATCCGAACCTGTCGCAGTTCCGGGCGATCTGCCGGCGCGTCGATCCGTACGGCGTGTTCTGTAACGCATTCACCGACCGCGTGCTTTTCGGCATCGAATAAATGGCAGAAAAATCTGTGGTGAAAAATGGGAAAATTCAAATCTATGCCTTCCCATTTTTTACCCCAGATTTTTCTGCCATCCTCTGCTTTACTCCGCGTCCAGCTTGGCGAGGAACTGGTCGTAGTCGCGGATCTGCGTTTGCGAGGTCGCGTTCAGGTCGCGCACGTTTTTCTGATACGACTCGATCTGCTTGTCCTGGGCGACGAACTTTTCGAGGAACGTCTTGTAGTGGTCCGACGTCATCGGGATGATCTTGAGGTTCTCCCGCACCCGCGTGTGGTCGGCCGTCAGGATCGTGAGCTGCTTCTCGACGTCGGCGATCTGCTTCTGCGTGTCAGTAATTTTCGCCTGCATCACGAGCGCCTTGGTGAACGCTGCCTTGACATCGGCACTGACGACCGGGCTGTTCAGGAAATCCTTGACCTGCGTCTCGTTCAGCGATTTGAGCAGCACGCCCTTGTCCGTTTGCGTGCGTTCCTCGCGGACCGATTTGTCGCCGGTCTTGCCCTTGGCGACGGCAAGCTTGAAGCGGAAAACGGCAGGGCCGGCATGCGGGTCGTTCTTGTCGTCGAGGCGGACCCAGTCGGGGCGGACGATGTGATCGACGGTGAAGTTGCGATCGACGTCCGAAAGGTTCTGCACGAAGTAGGTTCGCGTCTCGCGCATCTTGTAGGTCGGGATCACCAATCCCTTCTCGATCTTGACGCCGGTCAGTTTGTGGAAGTCGCCGCGTGCTTCGACCCTGACGTTGACGCCGGCCGCGATCGCGTAGGTCGGGGCGGCGCCGAGGTTATCGACGCGCGGGTTGTCCTCGACGACATCGTAGGTCGCCGTCTTGCCTGCCTTCACCGACACCTGGAAGCGATACAGATCGCGCGTCTGCTCGAGCGCCTTCTTCGGCTCCACCAGCTTCCAGCCGCTGCGCAACGGGTGCTCGATCAGGACTTCGCGATCGTGCGTCGAGCGGTTCTTGATCGTGTAGGTCTTGGTCTGGCGGATGTCATAGGTGGCGGCCAGGTTATCGTGGCCGATCTTGAAGGTCATGTCGGGGCTGGGGGCCTCCTTGGTTTCCGTCTTGACCTCGGTGCCCTGATCGAGGGCGTAGCTCAAGAGGCGTTCCTCGCCGGGCTGCAGGTCGAGGATGCGCGTGTCGCCGCCGAAGACGCCGTCGTAGACGGTGATCGGGCCCTGCGTGAGCGGCTGGCCGGTGCTGTTCTTGAGCTTCAGGCCCAGCAACGGATACTTGTTGTGCACTGATTCGTTGAAGATGCTGAATTTGCTCCCTTCGATCGTCTGATTGAGGATAGGCAACATCGCGGATTTTTGCCGAGGTAAGGTGATTTTCTGATCGATGGTGTACTGGAAGTAATCGCCGACCTCGTCCGCCGTCGCGACCGACTGGATGCCTTCCTTGAAGTTGAAGCCGGTGATCGCCTGTCCGACTTTCTTGGCATCTTCCATTTTCTTGATGGAGTCGTCCTGCTTCTTGGCATATTCCCTGTATTCCAGTTTTCCCTTGTCCCTGCCTTCGCCAAGGTTGCGGAAATAATTTTCGACGGCCTCGCGTTCTCTCGGCGACATGCCGTCCACGAGGTTCTGCAGCGAGTGCTGCCTCTCACGCGCTGACAATCTGCCCCACGACTCAGTCATCTGCTTCATCGATTTGTTTCCGGAATCGTACCACTCGTACCCGGCCTCCTTTTTCTTGCCTTCCTTCTTTAGCATTTTTTCGATCGTGGCGATGTCTTCGACGTCCTTCATCGCCTGTGCCACTTTCCTATCGCCTTCCTCAATCGCTCCGCCGTAAACCTGCGGCCGCAGCGACGCAAACAGCTCCGGCTCGACGAAGGGGCGCGGGATGTAGATCGGGTCATAGAGATTCATGCGGAAGGAGATCGGCTTGCCGGAGACGAGGACCATGCGGACGTCGTTCCAGTCGTCGTCGCTGGTGTTTTCGACGAGGGCCCAGGCTTGCAGGGAGACCTTTTCCTTGGGGTCGATGCTGAGGCGATAGGTGGTTTTCCAGATGGGGCGTTCGACGACGTAGCCGACCTTGACCGGGCGTTTGCCCTCGCCGTTGAAGCCGACGCTGACGGTCTTCTTCTGCGAATCGTGCGAGCGAGCCAAGACTTGCAGGGCGCGCTGGAATTCGTTTTCGAGCGTCGGGTTCTGGAAGCGAACCGAGACGATCTGCTCCATCGGGATCGCCATCAGGCCGGTGGCGGTGTTGAGGTTGAGCACCTCGACATCGAGGACGTGGTCCTTGCCGACGGGGCGGTGCTGAATCTCCATGCCGACGATGGTGCCGGTGATCTTCGTGGTTTGGCCGTCCTTCTTTTCGCTGCGGGAGATTTCGATCTTCTCGCCGCGCGCCTGGTTGAGGATCTGGCCGAAGGTCGGGTTGGCGGTGAGGTCGAGGGCGAAGCTGCGCAGGATCTTTTCGATCGGATCGCTGGAGTCGTAGTTGACGGTGCCGATGCGTCCCTTGGCGTCTTGCAGGACGAGGCTCTTGAGGAGATCGTTGATGTCGCCGACAGGGAAGGAGAGTTCGACGCGGGCGTTGCCATCGACTTCGCCCTCGCGCTGGAAGTAGCCGACGCCGGCATTGAAGAGGACAACCTGACGGATCGGCAACGGCTCGGCGGCCTTGCCCTTGGCGACAACGTTCAGCGGGTCGTCCGGCCCCTGAGCGCCGAGGAACGTGTAGCCGGCGATGCCCGCCGCGCAGGCTGCGAGAACGGGGACCGCGTACCAGAGCCATTTGCGCCTGTTCATTGGATTCTCCCATGCCGTTGAAGTGATGGATGCTGATGGAAAAGACGATCGAGCACCGCAGGGACAACGCCGATCAGCTGGAGCGCGGGCGCACGTGCCCGGTCAACGCCAAATTGACAGTAATTGCCGTGCATTTGGCAGCTTGGCGCGCGAAACTGGGGAGCAGACCTTGATTTTTTCTGGGCGTATGTTTCTTATACATTAAGGAGTTACATCGTGACTCCCGCTCCGGCTCGGGCGCGGTACATCGTTTGCTTATGGCATCAGGGTATTAAAGCGTGACGG
>JACQFG010000042.1 GCA_016200155.1 Planctomycetota bacterium
GTGTGTCTGCCATTCCACCACCTGGCCAATCAGCCAACAGTACCCTGGATGGGATTCGAACCCACGCTCTTCACCTTGAGAGGGTGACGACCACTCCGGCTGGTCCGCCAGGGCAGGAATCAGTCGGCAGGCGGCAGTCGGCAGTAGGCAGAAAAGATCCTGCCAACTGCCTACCGCCAACTGCCTACTGAAATTGGGACCCGAGGGATTCGAACCCTCTCCTCGCTGGTTAAGAGCCAGGGATGCTGCCATCAACACCTGGATCCCGATTCCATCAACAAAAAAAGCCAGGCATCTCAGGACGCCTGGCTTGCAACAACTTGCACGCTTTTTTCGGGCGTCAACAGCGAATGCGCAGGCGCAGCGTCTGCTGCGTCTTCTCGCGAACAAGCTTGGTCAACAGGGTAATCATGGCGTTCTCACCGTTTGTGGTCACACAATATTAGACGTGCGACCCGGCGAACGGGTTCGCGAAAAAAAGGAATCACAGCCACACGAGACAGACCGGATAGGATAACGCCAGTCTTCCTATCCGCGGACAATTTCTGGAGGCAACCCATGTGCCAGGCAATCGTGCGACTGTTCGTGCTGTCTCCGCTCGTTGCGGCGGTCATCGTGCTCGCTTCATCGGCGGGCGACCAGAAGGCCGACGAGCCCAAGCCGATCGAATTTCCCAAAGATGCCAAGGCGGTCGTGCTCAGCTATGATCCGGGCGCCGGCGGGTTCATCCGTAAGGGGGAGCCGCCGTACCTCAAGATCCAGGCCGACGGCAGCGTCACCGTCACCAATCTCCACGACGGCGCGAAGAAGGAAGCGAAGCTCACGCCCAAGCAGCTCGACGATCTGCTCCGCTTCGTCATCCACGACAAGAAGTTTTTCGAGGTGACGGAAGCGAAGATGAATGATGCGGTCAAGGAAGCATCGGCGAAAGGACCGTTCATCGCGATCGGCGGCGCCGGCACGGCAAAGATCACGGTCGAGGCGGCCGGCAAGAAGCACGCCGTCAGCTTCCGCGCCGCCGACGTCTATCTGCGCACCTATCCGAAGGTCGAGGTGCTGCCGTTGTTCGTCGCCGTCGAGAAACGGCTGGCGGATTATGCGACTTCCGTCGCGAAGGAGAAGTGAGGCAACTTGCCAAGTAGGTCAGGCTTTCCAGCCTGACTTCCGAATAACGTCAGGCTGGAAAGCCTGACCTACAAGGTCTACCAGCGCATCAGTGCCGTGCCCCAGGCGAGGCCGGCGCCGAAGCCGCTCAGCACCACGAGGTCGTTGGGCTTGATTCGGCCTTCCTGCATCGCCTCGTCGAGGACCAGCGGGATCGAGCCCGCAGACGTGTTGCCGTAGCGTTCGAGGTTGTTGAACACCCGACTGCGCGGGATCTTCAACACGTCAATGGCGGCGTTGATGATGCGGATGTTCGCCTGGTGCGGCAGGTAGAGATTGACCTGATCGGTCGTCATGCCGCTGTGCTTCATCACGTCCTGGATCGTATCGCACAGGATCGCGACCGCCCAGCGAAATACCGCCCGGCCATCCATGTACATGTAGTGCAGGCCCTTCTCGAGCAGCTCCGGCGTGGGCGGCATTCGGCTGCCGCAGGCCGGCCGGCTCAAGAGGTCGCCGCCCGAGCCGTCGGCGCCGAGGCTGTAGCTGATGATGCCCTGGTCGGGCCGGCCGCGCGTCAGCAGCACCGCGCCGGCGCCGTCGCCGAAGAGCGGGTAGGTCTTGATGTCGTCGGGGTTGACGATGCGCGAGTTGGCGTCGCCGCCGATGATGAGGGCCATGTCGCTGGCGCCGGAGGCGACATAGGTCGCCCCGGTGATGAGCGCGTACATGAAGCCGGCACAGGCGGCCTGCAGGTCCATCGCCGGGCAGTTGAGCTTGAGCTGATCTTGCACCAGGCATGCGGTGGACGGAAACGACATGTCGGGCGAGAACGTGGCGAGGATCAAGAGATCGATGTCGCTGGTCTTGACGCCGGCCGAATCGATGCAGCGACGGGCGGCTTCGTAGCAAAGGTCGCTGGTTGCTTGATGGGGCATGACGTGCCGGCGTTCGAGGATGCCGGTGCGCTTCATGATCCAGTCGGAGTCGAAGCCGAGGCGCTGGTGCAGATGATCGTTGGTGACGACCGAGTCCGGCACATAGCTGCCCGTCGCCATGACGCGCACGCCTGTCAGGCGTCGGCAACACGGTCGCGGCGATGGGGGACGTTCTTCGTTCATGATTTCCAAACCGATCTCGACGCCTGTGCGGAAGGCAGCGCAAGGCCTGACAAAAAGGCAGTATATGCCGATCCTGAAATTTCGGCCATTCCATTTGGCCCGCTTGCGGCTTGGCGCTCGCATGGCGCCACGCGAACGCAAAGCCGCAAGCGGTTATTCCGCGACCGCATCCAGATACTGCACCATCGCACAAAGGGCGTGCTGCGTGTAGTCGATGCGGATGTTGCCATCCTGGTGCGAGGCGTGAAATGCGCCCAGCACCGACGGGCGGAACGGGTCGACAAAGTGCTTCGTCTTCTCGCTGGTGTACTGCAGCGACATCAGAAAATGCAGGTTGCGGACCAGGGCACGCTCATAATCGCGCAGCCGATTCAGGTCGCCGGCGCAGCGTGCGACCCGGCATGCCTCGGCGAGGCTTTCGGCCGGCATGGCCGACGCGATGTCCGGGGCCGCGTGTTCGGCCTTGCCGTCGCGCACGCGCGGAAACCCGCCGGCCCAGTGCTTGCGCGCCGACTCGCCGTCGTCCGAATATTGCAGGCCCACGAGCCAGTCGTTCATCGCATAGACGGCGTCCTTGAATGCGGGGTCCTTCGTTTGCACGAACGCCTCGGCATAGGCCGGCCCATGGCTGCACACCGTGGCAACGTTCTTGTTCGCCTGCCACTGGGCGAAATAGAAGGTGCGGGCCTTGCGCAGCATGTCGAGCTTCCATTCCGCGGGCCGCGTCTTGTGGCTGCGGATGATGCCGTGCAGGGCCCAGCCGGCGTGATGGGCGTCGAGGTCGTCGGACGTTTTGATCAGGTTCGTGCCGACGGTGACCCACAGCGAGCCGTCGGGGCGTTGCTGTTGCCTCAGGTAATTGCCAAGTTGATCGGCCATCGCCACGAGATCGGCAGCGGGCGCGTCGAACTCGTGGACGGCTGAGATCATCAGGCCGTGGCTGCTGAGCCGATTGACGGCGAACGGCGGCGCGGCAACGTGGCGGATCGTGGCAGTGGGCGTGTTCGGCGGGTCGGTCATGGTTTCGAGATCGCGCAGCGTGACCAGCGATTGCCGGGCGCGGGCGGCGGACCCTTCATCACGAAAGTAGCGCGCGGCACGGGCCAGGGCGAACGCGGCGCCGGCCTGGCTGGCGAAATTGTCGCCGTCGAGCTGCACACGAAGCGCCGGCTGGAACCCGTAGACGAATCGGCCCTCCGCCGTCAACGCCCGCTTGAGCCAGTCGGCGGCACGCTGGGCGCTGAAGTGGATCGGCTCGGCGGTTTCGGGCAGCCGCTTGTTCGACGCATTTTTCGCCGGCGCGACCAGCGTCGCCGGCTTCACCTGCGGATCGACCTTCGGCGTCTGCGCCGACGAGTAGCACAGCAACCCGAGCACGGCGATCGGCATCAGCAGCCATATTCTGCGCATGAGACGGGCCTCCTGCCCGGAGAAATTTGATCCAGAAGACTTATACCCGCAAGCCGTCGGCGGGATCAATTCCGATTTGTGAAGGTGTTCCCCAGATTTCCTGGATTGGCTGGATTTTGCACGGTCCGCATGTGGGAATTCCCTCCGTCAATGTAACCATAGCAAATCGAATGGGTTAGGGCGGCCGTCGGGGGGGAATCCCCAACTCGCGGGGGTATCGGGGGGGATTTCCCAGCCGACGAAAGCAATACCGTCGGCCGCTCGGGCTCCCTGCCTACTACCCACTACCCACTACCACTACCGGGGGCGGGGTCACCCCGCAGGTTCGGACTACCTTACCTGCGGGCTTGGAATGTTCCATTCCGTCTTGACGACGGTTCGCTTTCTGTTATTACCCCGCTCCTCGAATGCAGACTAATTTTGTTGCCGCTCGGCTCGCTGGGGGAGCTGGGGGCGATTTTCAGGGGAAGGGGTTCCTCATGGCCATTCGACCATTGCATGGGCTGGGCCGCCGGTTGCTGGTGGGGGGCGGGGCGTTGACGGGGATGTTGCTCGGCTGGACGGGCGCGAGCGTGGTGTCCGCGCAGCCGCGCGAGGTATCGCCGCCGCCGGTGGTGGCGCCGGAAGCGACGGCGGTGAAGCGCAACCACCTCAACAAGCAGCAAATCCGCTTGCCGATCGACATTCCCAGCGAGCAAGCGCGTTCGTTGATCGCGGAGATTCAGCTCTACGTGAAGGAACAGGCGAGCGCGCCGTGGACGATGCGCGACAAGGTCGGGCCGACAGCGCGGGAGTTCACGTTTCAGGCGCCGCGCGACGGCGAGTATTTCTTCGCGATGGTGACGGTCGACAAGCAAGGCCGAAGCTATCCCGCGGACGTGCGCAACGAGCCGGCGGGGCTGATCGTGGTGATCGACACGCAGCCGCCGACGATCGAGCTGACGAACCTCGGCCAGACGCCGGAGGGACAGCTGATTCATTGCGAGGCGCGCGATCCTCATTTGAATGCCGGACGAACGCAGCTTCAGTACCAGGGAGGCGAAGGGGCCTTTTACAGTCTCGATCCGCTGCCGGGTCAGCTCGGCGTCTACTGCGTGCCGAAGCAGTCGGTGTTCACCGGCGTGATTCGCGCGTCCGCCGCGGACATGGCGGGCAACCAGGTCACGCGCGAGGCGCAGGTGCGCGACCTGGCGACGGTCAAGAGCGCTGCGCCGGCGCAGACCGGACCGCAGACGCTGATCGTCGACCAGAAGCCTGGGCCGATCAACCCGCCGAACACATTGCCGCGCGGCCTGGGTTCGGCGCCGAGCCTCACACCCGAAGCGCCTCGGAACCCGGCGCGACCGGACGGCACGGACGGGCCGCGCCTGCCGGGGGCCGTCATCGAAGCGGGAGCTGTGACGCCCGCGCCGGCGCGCGAGAACCTGAAACGCCAGTTCGTCAACAGCACGAAAGTGTTCCTCGACTACCAGGTCGAGAACGCTGTGCAGAACAGCGCCGCCACGGTCGAGGTATGGATCACGCGCGATCGGGCCAAGACCTGGCAGAAGCTCAGCGAACAATCGCAAGCCAAGACCTCGCTCGAGGTGCAATTCCCCGGCGAAGGCATCTTCGGCGTGACGCTGGTTGCCAGCAATGGCAAGGCTGTCGCCGCGCCCCATGCGGGAGATGCGCCCGACTGGTGGATCGAGGTCGATACGACGCGGCCGATTTCCCAGTTCAACAAGGTTGATGTCGTAATCGAGAACGGCGCGAAGGTGGTTCACATCGCCTGGACCGCGTCGGACGCGAACCTCGCCGACGGGCCGGTCGACCTGTTCTACGGCACCGCCCCGGAAGGCCCGTGGCTGCCGATCGCCAAGGGTTTGGCCGCACAGGGTCAGCATCGCTGGACGCCCGGTGCGAACGTGACCGGCAAGATGTACCTTCAAATGACGGCGCGCGACACGGCCGGCAATGCGACGGTGATGCGAGCGCTGGAGACGGTGGACCTGCAACCCGCCGCTCCGCCGCGCGCGGTGATCCGCGGCATCAGCACCGGAGCGTCAAGCCCGGCGCCAACGGTGACGCTGCCGCAAGCGCCGACGTTCCCGCGGATGCCGTGATCAAAAAATAGGGTGGTTCGCTCTTCAGAGCCTGAAGCGTGAGCGAGGGAATTGATTCCTTCGCTCACGCTTCAGGCTCTGATGCTTGCTTTCCGCCCGCCGCCGCATTACATTGGCCTCGACTCTCCTCACGAGGCCAACACCATGCGCACCCTCCTGCTCGCACTGCTGATCGCGTTCTTCCCGACGGCCGTTCACGCTCAGGGCAAGGCGAAGAACGTCGTGCTCATCATCGCCGACGATCTGGGCATGCAGCTCGGCTGCTATGGCGACCCGGCCATCCAGTCGCCGAACATCGACGGGCTCGCCAAGAAGGGCGTGCGCTTTGCCAAGGCGTATGCGAGCGTCTCGTCGTGCAGTCCGAGCCGGGCCAGCGTGCTGAGCGGGCTCTACACGCATCAGAACGGCATGTACGGCCTGCAGCATCCGCCGCACAGCCAGCAGTGCCACAAGTGGGTGCAGGGGTTGCCCAACCTGCTGCGCAACCTCGGTTACTTCACGGGGATCGTCGGCAAGTTCCATGTCGGGCCCGATGCGTCGTTTCAGTTTCAACGCCTCATGCTCAACACCAAGCAGCGCGACGTCGCCTTCATGGCCCAGCAAGCCAAGGACTTCATCAAGGAATCGGACAAGAAGCCGTTCTTCCTCGTCGTCGGCTATCAGGACCCGCATCGCGCCAAGGAGGGTTTCGGCAACGAAGTCTTCGCGAAGGACCCCAAGGAGGTGAAGGTCGATCCCAAGAAGGTCGTCGTCCCGTATCACCTGCCCGACAATGACGAGGTGCGTAAAGACCTGGCCGAGTTCTATCAATCGATTCAGCGCATGGACCGCGGCGTCGGCATGTTGCTGGAGGTGCTGCGCGAGCTGGGGCAGCTCGACGACACGTTGATCATCTTCATCAGCGATAACGGCATCCCGTTCCCCGGCGCGAAGACGACGCTGTACAACGCGGGCATCCATTTGCCGATGATCGTCGCGGGGCCTGGAGTGCCGGCGGGCAAGACGAACAACGGCCTGGTGAGCTTCATCGATATCGCGCCGACGATCCTCGACTTCACGAAAGCCGATGGCCCGAAGTACAAGCTGCCGGGCCGCTCGCTGATGCCGATCGTCAATGACGACAATCCGAAAGGCTGGGACACCGTCTTCGGCTCGCACCAGATGCACGAGATCACGATGATGTACCCGATGCGCACGATCGTGACGCCGAAGTACAAGCTGATCGCCAACCTCGATCACGCGAAGGAATATCCGCAGGCGTCGGACCTGTGGGGCTCGCCGAGCTGGCAATCGATCCGCAAGACGAAGGGCACGATGCTCGGCCAGCGCAGCGTCGCGGCGTTCCTGAATCGGCCGCGCGAGGAGCTGTACGATTTGACGACCGACCCGAACGAGCTGAAGAACCTGGCGAGCGACCCGGTCCACGCCAAGGCGTTGACCGAATTGCGGCAACGCTTGCGCGACTGGCAGCAGGCAACAGCCGACCCGTGGGCGATCCTGTATCGCGAGGAAGCCCCGCCGGCGAAGAAGTGAAGCCCGGTTTACGTTTAGCGCTCGCGCGGCGCCATGCGAGCGCTAAACGCAACCGGCGGTCAATCGCGCTTGTTCAGCAGCGCAAACGCCTTCCATAGATACTGCAATCCGCTTAGCGCCGTCGTGACGAGCATCGCCCAGATGAAGATGTCGCGGGCCCAGTTGAACACGTCGTTGTTCTCGTACATCGCCAGGAAGATCGCGAACAGCGTCGCGCATTGCAGCACCATCTTGAGCTTGCCGAGCAATTCCGCGCCGAAGTTGGCGCCGAGATTTTCGAGGAACGACCGCAGCCCCGTGATGATGAACTCGCGCGATACCACGAGCACGACCATCCACGGCGCCAGGCCGGCTTGCTCATGTCTCATCAGGAATATGTATGCCCCGCAGATGACGACCTTGTCGACGAGCGGGTCGAGCGTTCGGCCCAGGGTGCTGGAGATGCCCTGGAGGCGCGCGACGTACCCGTCGAGCCAATCGGTGAAGGCGGCGAGGGCGAAGACGACGATCGACCAGATCCATTGATTGTTTTCGATGAGGACAAAGAGGACGATGCCGAGCCCGAGCCGGGCCGCGGTGAGCTGGTTCGGCAGGTTGAAGACCGGCGGTTGTTTCGGCGGGCTGGCGGTGGAGGACATGGAGTTGTTATACGAACCGGTTTACGTTTAGCGCTCGCGTGGCGTCATGCGAGCGCTAAACGTAAACGGGATCAATTCGATACTCGTTTGTTCTTCGTCACCTGGAAGCGCAGCGTGTCGGTTCCCTGGATGACGTAGCTCGTGCCGGCCCGCGTCACGAGGGCCGAGTACAGCGTCTGCGTGTTGGTCTTCTTGCTTGACGACAGGATCTGCACCATGCTGGGCGGCAGGTTGGGCAGCGTCTTGCCGCCTGTGGCCACGCCGGCACCGCCGTTGAGCCGGACGCGCATCACCAGGTTCGTTCGCTTGGCTGCAAGTTGCAGGCGGATCATCTCGAACTGGCGGTCGATGTTCTGCGGCATGCCCAGGTGCGGGTTGTCGCGCAGGTCGGCGCGGGCGTTGTTCAGGTCGTCCCCGATGAGCGCGGTGTAGCTGCCCTCCGCGATGTCCGCGGGCAGCGCGACCTCGAGATTGACGCGCTGCTTTTGGCCCTTGTAGGGTCGCAGCGTGACGGTTGCCTTCAGCGTTTCGCCGGGGGAGAGCGTGTCGCTGGCGAGTTCGCACGATTCGATCTCGGCGGTGCGTCGGCCGGGCTGAATCTCGGTCGCGACTTCGATCGACTTGAAGCGCAGGTTGTCGAACGAGTTGTTGCCGAGCTGCTGGACGAGCATGCCGATGGGGGCGTAGAGCGCTTGCGGGGCGCGATCGCCGACGAGCATGGGGCCGGCGAACCAGTCGTCGATGATGAGCGGGTCGTGGCCTTCGATTTCGATGCGGGCCTTGATGTGGGCGGACATTTCGTCGGGGAAGTTGCCTTCCATGTCGACGGAGTTGGTCAAGGCCGCCTGGACGAGCGGGCCGATCATGCCGCGCATGCGGGCGATCTTGACGTTGTAGGTTTGCGGCTTGCTGTTCGGCTCGCGCAGCAGCGTCGAGGTCAACGGCATCATGTCGGGCTGACGATCGAGCACGCCGGCGATGCAGGTGCTGGTGTCGGCATTGATGACGCCGACGATACGCAGCGGCGAGCCGATCTTGAAGCTGATGCTGACGCGCGGATAGATGGTGTGCGTGTAGCCGGTCATCATGGGCAGGTCGCAGCTGCCGAGGCCCATGAAGGGATGCCCGAAGCCGTAGACGCGTTTGCCCTCGACATGGGTGACGGTGCCGATGCCGGACATATCGAAATCGCCGGTGATCATGGCGAGGGAGAGGGCGCTGCCGGGAGCGAGGTTGATATTGCGTTCCTCGGTCGGGATGTTGCTGGCGACGCCGCCGCCCTGCATCGGGACGAGGCCGACGTCCTTGAAGTGATCGCGCAAGACGGCGAGGCTGCGCGCCGACATGCCGGTCGTCATCACGGGCGTCTTCAGCGGCATCAGCCACATGCCGTCGGCCGCGGTCGGCGTCGGCTCGCGATGATCGTCCGAAATCGTCACATCCTTGAACTCCCGGCCATCGATCAGGATCGGCCGCGAAAGTCCGATACGCGCCGGCTTCTTTTTCTCTTCCGCGATCTCCCGGCGTTCATGCGCGGCGGCGAAGCTGACCATCTGGGCAAACGGCGTCACCCCCGCGATCGGCTCCTTGCCGAACGCCCAGGCATACGCCACGGCGCCGAGCAGCTTGCCTTGCACGTAGATCGGGCTGCCGCTCATGCCTTGAATGACGCCCGACTTGTCGAGATCGAGCCCCGACAGCCGGCACAGGATCATGTCGCGGCCCGGACTGGTGTTCTTCAAGACGCCGATCACCTCGGCGTTGAACGTGTCGATCTTCACGCCCTTCATGACGGTCTTGCCTTCCCCCTTCATGCCGGGCTTGATGTCGTCGACGTTCCAGTACGTCTCCGCCTTCGGCAAAGCGGGCGCCGGCGGCACGGGTTGCTGAGCGTAGAGGAATGAGCCGAGGAGTAATGCACAGGCGGGCAAGACAAGCAATCGCGACATCAGGGACTCCGATGACAGGAGACGCAGGAGGGTACAGTGAATTCTACCACGGGATGTGCGCGGGGGACAATCTTTGTTTCTCGCAAAGGCGCAAAGGACGCAAAGAAAGACAAGGCAACGAGCGAAGGAGGAGCCTCGATTCCTCTCTTGTGTTCCTTTGCGTCCTTTGCGCCTTTGCGAGAAATCTCGCAGGATCAGAATTTTCCTTCGCTAACGTTGCCGCAATTATTTCTGTATGTAAACTAAATCTTCGGAAGCCAATCCATTTGCAGTTCAAACCTCGCCCGGGTCTCTTGGATAAAGGGAGGATTCCTCAATGTTGCGCAACTGGTTCATGGTCCCCGTCCTAGGCAGCATCGCGTTGCTGTGTGCCGTCGATATGGCACAGGCGCAATTGCGCGATCGCCTGTCCACTCTCCGCGAACGCCGCATGGAACGTCGCGACATGCGCCGCGGCGTCATGGTTACGCCGACCACGACGACGGCCCCCGTCATGATGACGACGGGCACCGGAGTGGCACGCGTGTCGTATTATCCGACGGCGCTGTCCAACTCCGCGCAGATCCGCGTGATCGTCCCGAACGCCGAAGCCCGCGTGATGTTCGACGAAACCCTCACCAAGCAGGTGGGGACCGATCGTCTGTTCTCGACTCCCGCGTTGACAGGGACGGCCAACACCTATCGCATCCGCGTCATCACGACGATGCCGGGCGGGCGCGAAGTCACGCTGGAGCGCGTCTTGAATGTCGCGCCAAACATGACCTACGTGCTGGACTTCACGCGCCGTTAACGTGAAGCCGATGGAGCAATCACGAGGCGTCGGGGCTCTTCGCGGAGCGCCGGCGCCTCGCTTCGTTTTGCGATTGGCGATAGAACATCGTAGCCGCAAGCTGCCAGCTTGCGAGCTGGAACGTTAGCCATCCGAGTGCAGCAGGTAAGCTGGCAGCTTGCCGCTACGGGCCAAGTCTACACGATGTCTGTCGTACAGGGCCGATTGTGCATCTTCGGGGCGGCGCTTTTGTGGAGCCTGGGCGGGGCGTTCACCAAGGTTCTCACCGAGCCGACGGCATTCGGGCTGAACGATCCGCCGCTCGAGACCTGGCCGATCGCCGGCTTCAACGTGCCGGTGCAGATCGCCTGCTACCGCGCGCTCTTCGCGGGGCTGGTGCTGGTCCCGACTCTGCGCCCCGTGGACATTCGCTTCAAGCCGTTGATGCTCGTGATGGCGTGCAGCTTCACGCTGATGAACGCGACGTTCATCTCCGCCCAGGCGCTCGGGCCGGCGTCGAACGCCATCCTCTTACAAAATTCGGCGCCGTTCTGGATGTACCTGGCCGCGATCCTTTGGCTCGGCGATGCTCCCGATCGCCGCGGCACCATCAGCCTTTTCGCGGGCATGCTCGGCGTCGGCATCATCGTCGCCGGCGCCTGGGGCAACCTCGTCGTCGTCGCCGTCGGTCTCGTCAGCGGCTTCTGCTACGCCGGCATCATCCTCTGCCTGCGCCTGCTGCGCGAGCTCCCCTCCAACTGGCTGACCGTGTGGAACCACCTGATCGCCGCCCTCGCGCTCTTCCCCATCGTGCTGATGCTGCAGCCGCCCACCTGGCCGCAGTTCATCACGCTGGTCCTCTTCGGCGTCGTGCAGCTCGGCGTCGGCTACTTCCTGATGGCGCGTGGCCTGCAAGCGGTGAGCCCGACCGAGGCCGGCGCCATCGTGCTTCTCGAACCGATCCTCAATCCGGTCTGGACCTATTTTGTTTGCGGCGAGACGCCTCACCCCTTGACATACGTCGGCGGCGCTGTCATCCTCATGGCGTTGGCGTATCGCTACTGGCCGGGGGACAGTAGGCAGGAGGCAGTAGGCAGGAGGCAGGAGACAGGAATCAGGAGTCAGGAGTCACATCAAGGCCCGGAATGAATGGAGTGATTGCCGGGCCCGCGGGAGACATCCGATGCAATTCCTCGAAACGATCGTGCGCATGTTTGACGGCTGCGTCGGCCTTTTGGAAGTGTTGACCATCTTGTTCGACGCCGCCGCAATTTACCTCGGCTTCAACACGTATCAGAAGCACCAGCGCGCCGTCACCAAGTCGGTCCACGATCACGGCAAGTCCGCGCACAAAAAGCCGCACTGGTGGCCGGCCGCAGTCCTGATCGTCTTCGCCCTGGCGTTCACCACGCTGACGATCTGCAAATGGACGATCGTGACGCGATGAGAAAGGCGCGCCTACGCCTTCTTCTCGTCCTCGGGATACACGTCCGGCAGGGCGTTCTTCTGGACGTCGAAAATCGGCTCGTCGACTTCGCTGTCGGGCGACAAATCGGGCCCGACGCTGACCTGGTTCGTGAGCTTGTTCAGCTCGTTGGCGTCGATGCGCTGCGTTTGATCAACCTGCTCCGCGGCAGTAAGAGCGGCGCCGAAGAGGACCTTGAAGTGAAAGTTGGCGACGCTCAGCTTGTCGTTGGGCAAGAGGGCCGCCCGACGGACGCGCGTGCCGTTGACGCGGGTGCCGTTGGTGCTGCCCAGATCGCGCAGCAGCACGACGCCGTCGGTCTTGACGAGGACGCAGTGCATCTTCGACACGCTCTTGTGGTCGAGACGCAGGTCGCACTCCTCCTGCCGGCCGATGACGGTCATTTCCTTGGCGACTTCCACGGGGGCGCCGCCGTCCAGAGGTATGAGCTGCGCGCGCATGATCTTATTGAACCATAGAAAATCTACGCTGTCGAGTGCCGAACGTCTGGCAAAGGTTGCGGATTTTGGTTAGGATGCCGGCGGTAACGGATATTCCTCGTTTAGCGCCCGCGCGGCGCCACGGTTGTGCCACGCCGCAAGCGGCAGAATCAAGGACGATGTCATGCGATTGGCCCATTTCATTCAACGCTACCCGCCGGCCCTGGGCGGCGCCGAAGCCTACTTCGCCCGCCTGAGCCGATGGTGCGCCGAGCGCGGCGACCAGGTCACGGTCTTCACCTCGAACGCGCTGTCTCTTGAAGCGTTCTGGTCCAGGCGCGGAACATGCGTGCCGTCGGGGGTCGCGACCGAATCGGGTGTCACGCTTCGCCGCTATCCGCTCTGGACGATGCCGGGCCGGCGCTGGCTGCTCAAGCCGCTGTCACTGGTGCCAAATCGGCTCTGGCAGTGTTTGACGATGCCGTGCAATCCGATCTCGTTCGCGATGTGGCGCGACGCCGGCGCAGCGCCTTGCGAATTTGACGCGGTCCACGCCTCCGCGTTCCCTTATGCCTTCCCGATCGCGTGCGCCCGGCGACTGGCGCGGCACTTGCGCGTGCCGTTCTTCATCACGCCGTTCCTGCACCTGGGCGATCCCGACGACCCGCATGATCGCACCCGCGGCGGCTACACGTCGCCGGCGTTGACCTGGCTGCTCAACGAGGCCGACGGCGTCTTCGTGCAGACGCCGAGCGAACGCGATGCTGCGCTCGCTTTCGGTCTCTCACGAGAAAAAGTCATCCTCCAAGGCCTCGGCGTCGATCCCCAAGAATGCACCGGCGGCAATCGCGTCGAGGCACGCCGCCGCTGGAACTTGCCCGACGACGCCTTCGTCGTCGGGCATCTCGCCAACAACAGCTGGGAGAAAGGGACCAACGACTTGCTGCAAGCAATCGAACGCGTGCAACGCCCGATCCACGTGTTGCTCGCCGGGCCGCAGATGCCGAACTTCACGCAGTTCTGGGATGCTTTCACAAGACGCCATCCGAGCCTGAGCGCCAGCGAAGGGCCGCCGCATCCCGCCGTGCCCTTCGCTGGCGCTCAGGCTCCGAGGTTCCACGTTCGTCGGCTCGGCCCGATCAGCGATGCCGACAAGCGCGACTTTTTCGCAGTCATCGACGTCTTCGCGTTGCCGAGCCGATCCGATTCCTTCGGCCTGGTCCTGCTCGAAGCGTGGGCGAACGGCATTCCCAATATCGCGTATCGGGCAGGTGGCCCTGCCGACATCGTTCGCCACGACGTTGATGGGTTGCTCGTGAAATGCGGCGACATCGACGCGCTCGCCCATGCGTTGCAGCGCCTGCACGACGACGTCGATCTGCGCGTGCGGCTCGGCATCGACGGCAAGGCGCGGTTGCCGAGCGACTTTTTATGGGAGGATAAGCTGGCGTTGGTGCGACAGTCGATCATGCTGCGAGTCGACAATAAACGTGCGGAAACCGCTGTACGACCTGTTCCGAACGTGGTAAACTTCTCGTAGCCGCAAGCTGCCAGCTTGCGCGCTCTAAAGCCCGCAAGCTGGCAGCTTGCGGCTACGAAGGTTCGGGGGGCTATCATGTTGAATCGTCGCGATGCAATGATGCGGATGGGCCAGGTCGGCGTCGGCGCTCTGACGCTGCCGACGTTGTTGCAGGCGCAGGCTCCGGGCGCTCACGCTGCCGGCGCGTCGCGCCGGGCCAAGTCGTGCATCCTGCTCTATCTCTGGGGCGGGCCGCCGCAGCAGGATATGTGGGACATGAAGCCCGACGCTCCCGACGGCATCAAGAGCGCCTTTCGACCCATGCAGACCAACGTCAACGGCATTCATCTGTGCGATCAATTGCCGCGACTGGCGCAGCAGGCGGACAAGCTGTGCCTGGTGCGGTCGGTTACGCATCCGAGCAACAACCATGAGCCGTCGGTTTATTACACGCTGACGGGCAAGGTCAACAACACTCTCGTCGTGCCGAGGAATCAGCGGAACCGGCGCGACTTCCCGAACTTCGCGGCGATGGTGAGCGCCCTGACGCCGCCGGGCTCGATGCCGACGAGCGTGACGATCCCGAAGCCGATCGGGCATGGCGGCGTCACGTATTCCGGAACGTATGCCGGCTGGCTCGGCTCGCGCTGCGACCCGATGGAAGTCCGCGAAGCCCCGAATGCGCCCGATCGCTATGCCGCTCCGATCGATCTGCCTGCCGACATGACGACGACGCGGCTGCAAGCGCGGCGCGGATTGCTCAACCTGATCGAGGACGCCGACCGCCGCATGCAAAACAACCGGGCGACGGAGGGCTTGAGCGGCTACCAGGAGCAAGCGTATCGCATGCTGGCGTCGTCGAATGCGCGCCGCGCCTTCAGCGTCGATCAGGAGCCGAGCTGGCTGCGCGATCGCTATGGCCGCAATGAGTACGGCGAGAGCTTTCTGCTGGCGCGTCGCTTGATCGAGGCGGACGTGCGTCTCGTGTCGGTCATCTGGATGTACGTCGCGCCGAGCGGCACCGTGTCCAACGTCTGGGACACGCACGGCGGCGTCGGCATCCCCGATGGCCAGACCGGTTGGTCGATGCTTCGCGCTCCCTACTGCTTGCCGTCGCTCGATCAGGCTTATTCCGCCCTGCTCGAAGACCTGCACCAGCGCGGCATGCTCGACGACACCCTCGTCGTTGCGATGGGCGAGTTCGGCCGCACGCCGCGCATCAACCCGCAGCAGGGCCGCGAACACTGGGGCGCCTGCTCGACGACCGTGTTGTCCGGCGGCGGCATCCGCGGCGGCCAGGTCTACGGCAAAAGCGACCGCATCGCCGCGTACCCCACCGAGAACCCCGTCAGCCCCGAAGACATCCTCGCCACGATGTATCACGCCCTCGGCATCCGCCCCGACGCCGAGGTCCACGACCGCGAAGGCCGCCCGCAACGCATCTGCGACGGGCGCGCGCTGACGGCGGTGTTTTGATCCCGTAGGTCAGGCTTTCCAGCCTGACGTTCTCGCGTGCTGGAGTGCCGAGGAGCCGATGACCCCCGAGGAAATCGCGGCCGGCTACGACCTGCCGCTCGAAGCGGTACAGGAGGCGATCGCGTACTGCCAGAGCGATCCGCCGGAGATCAAGGAAGATTTCGAACGCGAGGAGCGGTTCTTCAAAGCGATTGGCCTGGACAAGCCGGGCGGCAAACTCAAGCCTATTCCGCCTGAGGAGTACCTGCGGATTTTCAACTCATGAAGCTGTATCTTGACGACGACATCGCCTGGCCGCTGCTGGCCAAACTCTTTCGCAAGGCTGGCCATGACGTCCACTTGCCAGGCGACATCGGCATGACAGGTTCGCCGGATCCGGCCCATCTCACTCGTGCCATTCGTGACGGCCGGGTGTGTTTGACCAAGAACTATGACGACTATCGGCATTTGCATCTTCTTCTGATGGAGGGGCAAGGCCATCATCCCGGCATCCTGGTTGTTCGCCAGGAGAATAACCCGGCCCGCGATCTGACTCCCAAGGGCATCGTCAATGCCATTCGCAAACTGGAGGCGGCAGGGGCGCCGATCGCGAACGAGTATGTCATGCTGAACCACTGGCGGTGACAATCACGCACCCGCGTTCCGCGACGCGAAAGCCCGTAACGGTGAGTAACCGAGCCGCCTATGTACAACCTCACGCAAGCGGACAGGATCTGGAACCGTGCCTGCGGCGAAAGCCCTCTGCGATCTCTCCCCGGCGATCGTGCGCTCGCCGATTTGCTGTGGGCCCATGGTCTCGCAATGAATGGTGGTGTGTTGCACGCCGTCGAGTGCCTTGCTCCAACCGAGCTGCGCGACGCTGAATGCGGCTACCGTTTTTACGGGCTTGATGCAGTGGCGGTCCTGCTGAGTCGAGCAAGCAAACTTCTGAAAATAGGAGACGACCTTGGATTACATGAGCGTCAACTTGATCAGGAATACGCAGACCTTTTCCCAAACGAAGATCTTCTCGTGGAGCGTTTCAATAAGCACTTGAAGGAAAATCCGACCCAGTATGCACCCCTTCGGACAAGGGATTTGGCATAGTCGGACCGTGCGTCCATCCTATATGATTCAGATATGAGCGAACCGACCACCACAACCTGGAAATACCTGGAACGCGATCCCAAGTCCAGCCTCAAGCAACTCTCCATCCGCGGCCGGCGCATCCGTGCGCGCACACTGTATGGGAGGTTCATGAGCGCCGAAGAGCCGATGACGCCCGAGGAGATCGCCGCGGATTACGATTTGCCGCTCGACGCGGTCAAGGAGGCGATCGCTTATTGCCAGAGTGATCCGCCGGAGATCAGGGAGGATTTCGCGCGGTCGGAGCGACTCATGGAAGCCTCCGGCATGAATGATCCGGACTATAAATATGGCGGTAAATTCAAGCTCATTCCGCCGGAGGAGTTCGCGCGGATTTTCAACTCATGATGATCTACATCGACGACGATACCGCGTCACCGCTGCTCGCGAAGCTGCTTCGAAACGCGGGGCACGATGTTCAGGTGCCGAGCGATATAGGCATGACCGGTTCGGAAGATCCGGAGCATCTCACCCGCACGATTCAAGATGGCCGAGTTTTCTTGACAAAGAATCCTGATGACTTTCTGACCTTACACCGCTTGTTGCTGGCGGCTCAGGGCAAACATCTGGGTATCCTGGTCGTCCACCAGGAGAATAACCCTGCCCGCGATCTGACGCCCAAGGGCATCGTCAATGCCATTCGCAAGCTGGAGGCGGCAGGGGCGCCGATCGCGAATGAGTATGTCGTGCTGAACCACTGGCGTTAACTCGGAGCCCATCCGTTATGTCGATCGTGCTCACCTGTCCCAAATGCGATGAGACGTTCAAGGTCAAGGACGCCCTCGCGGGCCGCAAGGTCAAGTCGCCTTGCTGTGGCAAGAGCGTCAGCGTTCCAGCAGATGACGACGATCCCGACCCGCCGGCCAAGAAAGGCAAGAAAGCCGCGAAGGCCGGCATGTCGATGGGCCTCATCATCGGCCTGGTCGCCGGCGCGGGCGTGTTGGTGCTGCTCCTCATCGTCGGCGTGATCGTCACGATCGTGATCGTCAATCGCAACAAGACGCCGACTCCTGATGTCGCGGGCAACAATTCCAAGACTGACCCGGCCGGCAACAATCCCAAGAAACTTCTCCCCGGCGAGGTCCCCGAGCAAACCGCGGACGGCCGCTTGGCGTTCCACAGCACCCTGCAAAAGGACGGATTCGGTTCCGGCGCGTCGATACAAAATCTCACGGTGCCCCAAGGGGTTCGGGTCACGCTGACGATCAAGTGCGAGCCGTCGGACGCGAAGACCACGGTCACCGCCTACCTGCGCTCCATGGACGATGTGACCAAGAAGAAAACGATGCTCGTCCAGAAGGACAACCAGGGCGGCGATTTCAGGATCGAATACACGGGCACGGGAGACGTGATCGACATGATCATCCAGAACAATGGGCCGGGGACCGTAAAGTGCACGGTCTACAAAAAGTGAGTGCAACCGACATCGCATCTCCCCGCCCCGCCATGTTACACTGCCCCACGTGAACCCGCGCCGCGCCCTCGCTCTGCTTTGCGACCCCACGCTCATCCTCCGCGCTCAGGACATCACGCCCGATCCCTGGCAGCGCGATCTGCTCCTTTCGCGCGAACGATTTCTCTTGCTCAATTGCGCCCGCCAAACCGGGAAATCGACCACTGTCGCGGCCATCGCCCTGCACCGGCTGCTCACCGACCCTGGCTCGTTGGTGCTCGTCGTCGCGCCATCCGAACGGCAGAGCCATGAGCTGTTTCGCAAGGTCATGCACGCCTACCGGGCCCTCGGACAGCCGATCCCGTCGGTCATCTCGAACCAGCACGAACTCGAACTCAAGACCGGCTCTCGGCTCGTCGCCTTGCCGGGCCGCGAGGAGACGATCCGCTCGTTCTCCGGCGTCGATTTGCTGATCCTCGACGAGGCGTCGCGCGTTCCCGATGATCTCTATCGCTCGGTGCGGCCGATGCTGGCGGTCAGTCAAGGCCGGCTGCTGGCGCTGTCGACGCCGTTCGGTCAGCGCGGCTGGTTCTACGAGGAATGGATCGGCGCCGGCCCGTGGCAGCGCATCCACATCCCGTGGACGCAATGTCCGCGTATCGCTGCCGACTTCATTGCCGAGGAGACGCGCGCCCTCGGCCAGGCCTGGGTCGATCAGGAATACAACGGCCTGTTCACGGCGATGGAAGGCCTTGTCTACCCCGAGTTCGACCTTGCCGTCGTGAAGAACGACGAATCCTGCTCGCCCCTCGCCCCTCACTCCTCGTCCCTCAAGGTCGGCGGCATCGACTACGGCTGGCGGAACCCGTTCGCCGCGGTCTGGGGCGTGCTCGATCACGACGATGTGCTGTGGATCACCAATGAGCGCTACCTGCGCGAGACGCCGCTGTCGGACCATGGGGCCGCGCTGCCGAAGGATGTCATGTGGCACGCCGATCCGGCGGGGCATACCGAGAGCGAGGAGCTGCGCCGGGCCGGGCTGAAGATTCGCAACGGCGAGAACAGCATCCGCCACGGGATCGCGCTCGTCACCGAGCGCATCCGCACGGGCCGGCTGAAGGTGTCGCCGCGCTGCGTCAACCTGATCGGCGAGGCCCGGCTCTATCGCTATCCGACGCCCGCGGAACGCGATCAGCTCGGCGAAAATCCGATCGACGCTCACAATCACGCTCTTGCAGCGCTGCGCTATCTCGTGTCGCGTCTCCTCGTTCGCCGGAGTTTCTCGTAGCCACAAGCTGCCAGCTTGTGAGCTCGGCGAGAAGCCGACAAGCTGGCAGCTTGTCGCTACGACCCGCGCCGTTCGTAATTCGAGGCAAAAACCGGTCAGAATTTGGTCCACAACTGACTTTGCAAACGCCTCCCTGATCGTGTTACGATCGACTCACCAATACAACCCCTCTACTCACTGTGCAAACGCCATGAAACAACTTCTGCATCGTTTCGCGCGCTGGCTCATGCGCAAGACTGTGTCGAGACCATCCGGGCCGCCGCCCGACGACGGCTTCGTCGACCTGTTTCACCCGCGGCGCGAGCCGACGCCGGCTCAGCTGGTTGCGGAACTCAAGAGCACGGCATGGACGTGCGCCACGATCAACGCCTCGGTGTGCGCGTCGATGCCGCCGCGCCTGTTTGTCGCGAGCGCCGTCGGCCAGGCGGCGCCGCGCTGCGCCACCCGCCAGCTCGAGCCGGCGTTCGCCAAGCAGCTGCAATCGAGTCGGCCGACGCTGGCCGCCCGAGTCGTCGAGGAGGTCGTCGATCATCCGCTGCTGACGCTGTTTCGCCAGGTCAATGCGACGCACAACAGCTTCGATCTCTGGGAGCTGACGGAGCTGTATCTCGAAGTCGCCGGCTCCGCGTACTGGCTGCTCGACTTCGATCCGGCGCTCAGCATTCCGCGCACGATCTGGATTCTGCCGTCGCATCGGGTGTGTCCGCGCCGCCTGCCGGACAGTCCGCGGCTCGTCGATTATTACGAATATCACGGGCAGACGACGCAGCAGCTGCCGCCGAGCCGGGTGATCCATTTCCGCTTTCCCGATCCGCGTGATCCGTATCTGTCGGGTCTGAGTCCGCTGCGAGCTTGTTTCGAGCAGGTCGCATTGGTTTCCGATTTCACGGCGATGAAGCGCAGTTACTACGAGAACACTGGCTTGCCGGGCGTCGTGTTGACGCCGAAGGAGGCGATCACGTTCGAGGATCGCGATCGGCTCGAAAAGCTTTGGCAGCAAAAGTTCGCCGGCGGCGGGCAGGGCAAAGCGCTCGTGGCCGACTCCTCATTGACGATCACCCTCTTGTCCCAATCAATGGGCGATCTCGCGGCCCTTGCCGACATGAAGGCGACGAAGGCCGACATCGCCAATGC
>JACQFG010000095.1 GCA_016200155.1 Planctomycetota bacterium
GCGCGCATGACCGCGCTGGCATCCCGGCTGCAAACGCTTACCTCTTGAGCGAACGCCGCATCATCGACGGGCAATGCCGCGGGGAATATGCTGGCCGCCTCAGGCGTGAATCGCTATAACTACAAACGAGTCAATCAGTTGAGCATGCAAGACAGGAAGTCGCAAGGCTGGCATCCTGTTTGCTCTGGCTTTCTTCAACCTTCCGCCAGCCGTTACTCGAATGGAGACGCCGATGCTCACCAAGAACGCCCGCGAACTGCGCTTTCCGTCGCATGACGACGGCATCATCGAACTGTCCTTGATGATGTCGCGCCGCCAGTTCGAGGCCCTGGAAGAGCGAGCCCGTGCCGAGGATCTGAGCGTCGCCCAGTTCCTGCGGCGCTTGGTGCACGACGCGGTCGCCGACGACCTGATTAGCGTCAGCTAAATTTGCACCTTTGGGGCGCGAACAAGTTCGTCCCATCGTCCCAAAATGCGTGGGTGTGGGTGGATGAATGGGATGAACTCACCCACGTCAAGCACGCCTCCCATCGACTTACGGCGCCGCCTGAATCCACGGCGCCGGCTTCTTCGCGAAGAACGCTCGCAATCCCGCCTGGCACTCCGGCGTCAGACGCGGCCCGGCGCTCGCCTGGGCGGCGTCCTCGATCGACAGCGCTTGATGCGAGAATTGACGCAGGTACTCCTTCGTCTTCGCCAGCGCCTGCGGGCCTCCCTCGGCACATGCTTTCGCCAGAGCCAGCGCACGGGCGAGCAAGCGGTCGGCCGGCACGACCTCGTTGATCAGCCCGACGCGCACCGCTTCATTGGCGTCGATCAGCTCCCCCGACAGCAGCAGCCAGCGCGCCAGGCGTTCGCCGACGTGACGCATCAGGTGCGGCATCACCATGGCGGCGACCAGACCACGCCGCACCTCGGGATAGCCAAACTTCGCTTCCGGCGCCGCGACCGCGAGATCGCACACCGTCGTCAGCCCCGCGCCTCCCGCGACGGCCGCCCCCTGCACCGCGGCAATCGTCGGCTTGGGCATTGTGTAAATCTGATCGTACAACTTCGCCAGTCGCAGCGCGTCGTCCCACACCGGCGATTGATCCGCCGGAATGTCGAGCGACCCTTGCAGCTCGGCCAGGTCCATGCCCGCACAGAACACCGGCCCCGCGGCGGCAAGGATGACGCAGCGCACGCCCTCCTCGTTTAGCGCCCGCGTGAACGCGCCGGAAATCGCATCAATCAATCCCCGGCTCAGCGCGTTCCGCTTGTCGACGCGATTGAGCGTGATGATCGCGGTGGACGCTTTCACTTCAAATAACACCAGCGTATCGCTCATGACGGTTTCTCCTTGTCGCGCAGCATGTCGGCAAAGTTGGGCGGCGCGTCGATGTCCATCCGCAGCAGCGTCAACGCCAGCGTTTTGCCCTGCGTATCGATGCGCAGCGATCGGCTCGCCCCGCCTGCAAGGATATCGTACAGCAGGAAGTTCAAGCCCCACACGTTCGGCGCCTCATAGCGAACGACCTTTGTGGGGCACGTTTCCAACGTGCCGGTCTGCGGGGATGGCACGTTGGAAACGTGCCCCACGAACATCGGCGCGAAATATTGCGCCACGCGCTCGGCCGTCAGATAGCCGCGCAGCCAATCGTAACCCGCCTGGGTGTAAGCGATGACGGCAATGTTGGCGTGATTGCCCTTGTCGCCCGAGCGGCCATGCGCGAGCGAGCCCAGGTTGAGGAATAGCTTCATGGCAGCACCTCCACCGTCGCTTGCACGACGCTCTTTTCGACCAGCGCCGGCCAATAGGCGAACACCTCGCGCACTGCCGGCCGGCCGGTCGTGTAGCCGGTCACGCCCGGCGGACCGGAAGTGACCAGCGGCGCGAACTCCTTGGTGAATCGCTCCACCGCCTCCTTGCGGCGATCGTGTACGCTCACGCGCAGCACCACCTCCGTCAACCCCTTGATCGGTGCGATGACCCCCGGCGCACATGCTCCTCCGCCCAGACACTCGACATTGCTGCGCTCGAAAGTTTGCCCCGTCCGCTGCAGCAAGGCGGCGCCGGCAAGCTGCGCCTTGATAACGGCGTCCGGGCCCGCGATCGTCAACGTGCCGCTGGCCGTGAAGCCATCGCGATAGGCGATCGAGACCTTGTAGCTGTCGGTCGCCGGCGTTCCGCGTGCAGCATGAACGCGCATCGTGCGCGCGTCAACCTTCGCCAGGGATACGCTCGTGAAGTCCGCCACGACATCCGGCGTCAAATAACGCGCGGGATCGCCGACCTCGTAAAGCAGTTGTTCCGTCAGCGTCTCGCGGTTGACGCCGGGCCCCGCATCGGAGCTGATCGTAAAGCTGCCGTCCTCGGCGAGATCGACGAACGGGGAGCCGATGTCGGTCCAGTCCGCGACCTCCTGCCAGTTGCACCACAGCCCGCCGCACACTTGAGCGCCGCATTCGATGAGATGCCCGGCCACGCTCGCCGCCGATAGCCGATCCCAGTCGTCCCAAGCCCAGCCGAATTCGTGCAGCGCCGGCCCGACCGTCAGCGACGCATCGGCGACGCGCCCCGTGATGACGATGTCCGCTCCTTGCGCGAGGGCGTCAGCAATCGGTTTCGCGCCCAGATATGCGTTGGCGCTGACGACGCGCGGCCGAACCGTGGTCAGCAACTCTCCTGTGTCAAGATTGGCGAACGGATGCTCCGGCAGCAGCGCATCGAGTCGAGGCAGCAGGTCATCGCCCGACACGACGGCGATGCGCCGGGTCAACGCCGCTTTCTGCAAGATCTCCTGGGCGCGATGCGCACACGCCGCCGGATTCATGCCGCCGGCGTTTGTGATGATCTTCAAGCTCGGTTGCTGCTGCAAGATCGGCGTCAATCGGCCGAGCACATCGAGGAAATCGCCGGCGTAACCTTTTTCCGCATCGCGCTCCTTTTGCAGCGCAAGGATCGACATCGTCAGCTCGGCGAGGTATTCGAGCGTGAGATAGTCAAGGTTGCCGCGCTGGGCGAGGCGGATCGGCGCGTCGATATTGTCGCCCCAGAAGCCGCAGCCATTGCCGATACGGATGGTTTTCATGGTTCACAAAATCATGCCGCACAAAATCATAAGGCAACATCATTTTGTGTCACATGATTTTGTAATGGTCTTGAAGTCGATGCTGTGGTGATTGAGGTTGATCCATTGCAACGCTCGCAACGGAGTGTGCTCAAGAAATCGGTGTTGGTGCTCGAACACTGTTTCGGGGCGATGAGTCGAGGCGGTGATCGAGAAGGCGATGTCTTCGGTCAGCATATGCATTTTTTGGGTCCCGATCGGCTTGCCCTGCGAATGAACAGCGACATCCTTGCATACGCGAGTCTCGCCGCCGAGGAAGTGCGTACAGGCGTCACGGTACAGGACAGGGTCAAGAAATGCGCCCCACTCGGTCAATAGCTGACTCAAGATGTCCTGGAGTTGTCGGCACGAGGATGACAGCGGCTCCCAGTGAGTGACATCAAGGTCGAACTGCCGGCGTCGTGCCGTGGTCAGGCGCGTCGAGACGAATTGATGCTGCACGCGCTCGGTGCGGAAATTGAGCAGCGTCCCATGGTGGAGCCCGCATAGAAACAAGTAATTCAACAATTGACCCTGGTGGGTCTGAGTAAATGCGGAGGCGGCCTTCGTTTCGAGAATTACACCGTTCTCGACCAAATGGTCAGTGAAGTAATCCTTGCTGAAATCTGCGAAGCTTGCTGTGATTTTCACCTCCGGCTCAACGATCATGCCTGTGTCGCGACACCGGCTCGTCAATTCTCTCTGGTACAGTCTCTCCTCCAGGTAGCGGCCAAACTCGTTGTGAATTTCGAAAGCGATCCCCGTCACGCGGCGATCAATTTGATGATACGTTTCCTGGTCGAATACTCGGATCGGAACGGCGGTGTGAATAGGCATGTTGTTACTCACAAAATCATGTGACACAAAATCATAATGCAACATTATTTTGTGCTACATGATTTTGTGAAGGGCCCCATCGAGATCGGATTGCAGATCGGCCACGTCTTCGATGCCGACGCTGAGGCGCACGAGCCCGTCGTCGATGCCGCGCGCCAAACGAATGTCGACGGGGATGCTCGCATGCGTCATGGTCGCGGGGTGGCAGACGAGCGACTCGACGCCGCCCAGGCTTTCCGCGAGGCTGAAGAGCTTGGTGCGCGTCATGAACTTGAGGGCCCCCTCCTTGCCTCCCTTGATGCTGATCGAGATCATGCCGCCAAAGTCGCGCATCTGCTTCTTGGCGAGGTCGTGCCCCGGATGGCTCGGCAATCCGGGGAAGTAAACGCGGTTGATCGCCGGGTGCTTGACGAGCCAGTCGGCCAGTTGCCGCGCGTTCGAGCAATGGCGATCCATGCGGACTGCGAGCGTCTTGATGCCGCGCAGGACGAGCCAGGAGTCGAACGGCCCCGGCACGCCGCCGGCAGCGTTTTGGTAGAACGCGATCGGGCCGAGCAGTTCCTTGCTGCCGATGACGGCGCCGCCGACGACGTCCGAATGGCCGCCGAGATATTTCGTCGTGCTGTGAACGACGAGGTCGGCGCCGAGCTTGATCGGCTGCTGCAGGTACGGGGATGCGAAGGTATTATCGACGGCAAGAATCGCGCCGGCGCGATGCGCGAGGTCCGCGACGGTTGCGATGTCCACGATCTGCAAAAGTGGATTGGTCGGCGTCTCGATCCAGACCATTTTCGTCTTGTTCGTGATGATCTTGTGAAAACCCTCGGGCCGCGGGTCATCGGTGTAGCGGGCGATCAAACCCCACGGCTTGAAGACGCGTTCGAGGATGCGAAACGTGCCGCCATAGAGATCGGCCGCCGCTGCGACTTCATCGCCGGGCTTGAGCTGGGCGAGCACCGCGTTGGTCGCAGCCAATCCGGAGGCGAACGCCAGTCCGCGCTCGCCGCCTTCGAGGGCGGCCAGGCACGTCTCCAGGGCGGCGCGCGTCGGGTTGCCGGTGCGCGAATATTCGTAACCCTTGTGCTGCCCGGGGGCCGCCTGCGTGTAGGTCGAGGTCGCGTAGATCGGCACGACGGTCGCCCCCGTCGTCGGATCGGCGTCCTGGCCGACGTGGATGGCCTGCGTGGAAAAACCTTGGTCCTTGGCCTTCATGAATGACCTCCGGATGTCGTTGCCGCTCGCGGCTTAGCGTTCGCCATGCGCCGCGCGAACGCTAAGCCGCAAGCGGCATGAATCACGCCTTCTTCTGTCGCATCTGGTTCCAGTAGTGCACCAGGTCGATGCGCGTCACGATATCGACGACGCTGCCGGCCTGCATTGCCAGGACGCCGGTGTTGCCCGCGAGCAGCAATCGGTACGCTTCGTCGAGGTGGACGCTCGTCTCCAGTTGCGGCAACGGGCGGGCCATGACGTCGCCGACCTTGACCTTGTCGGGATCGCTGTGATCGTGCAGGATGCGGGCCAGCGTGACCTCCTGGATGCTGCCGACCGATTTGCCGTCTTCGAGCACGGGAAGCTGCGAGAAGCTCGAGGACTGCAGAATGTTGATCACCTTCGACAGGCTATCGCTGGGCGAAAGGTACATGAGTTTGCGCGGCCCTCGGCTCTTGAGCAGGTCGCCGATCGAGTGCGGGACGTCGGTGGCCATCGTCAGCTTGTTCTCGGCGAGCCAATCGTCGTCGAAATATTTGCTGAGATAGTTGCGGCCCGTATCGGCGCACAGGGCGACGACGAGGTGATCGGCCGTCAATCGGCGGGCATAGCGCAGAGCGGCGGCGACGGCGGTGCCGCTCGAACCGCCCAGGAGCATACCTTCGCGCCGCGCCAACTGCCTGGCGATATGAAACGCCTCGGCATCGCCGACGCGGACCCATTCATCGACGAGCTGACTGTTGAGCGTCTTGGGCACGAAGTCCTCGCCGATGCCCTCGACCTTCCAGGGCTTGGGCGAATCGCCGGAGAGGATGGAGCCTTCGGGGTCGGCGCCGATGATGCGAATGTCGGGGTTTTGCTCCTTGAGGTAGCGTGCGACGCCGGAGATGGTGCCGCCGGTGCCCGCGCCGGCGACGAAGGCGGTGATCTTGCCTTCGGTTTGCTCCCAGATTTCGTGGCCGGTGGTGCGGTAGTGAACTTCGGGATTGGCGAGGTTGGCGAACTGGTTGGGCCGCCAGGCGCCGGGGATTTCGCGGGTGAGGCGATCGGCGACGCCGTTGTAGGAATCGGGGGAATCGGGCGGGACGTTGGTCGCGGTGATGACGACCTCGGCGCCGTAGGCCTTGAGCAAGCGGACCTTCTCGCCGCTCATCTTGTCGGGCAGGACGAAGATGCAGCGATAGCCCTTGACGGCGGCGATCATGGCGAGGCCGACGCCGGTGTTGCCCGCGGTGGCCTCGATGATGGTGCCGCCGGGCCGCAGCCAGCCGCGCCGCTCGGCGTCGGCGATCATCGCCTTGGCAACGCGGTCCTTGACGCTGCCGCCGGGGTTCATCGCCTCGTTCTTGACATAGACCGACGCCGTCAACCCTTCCGTCAGGCGCCGCAGCCGCACGAGCGGCGTCTTGCCGATGGCTTGCAGGATGGATTCTTGCATGACGACGTCCTTTCGCCGAGTGAGTTGGAGCTATGTGTATTGTGGCGAAAAGTAGGACATTCAGGCAAGTTCAATTCGCAGACTCAAAGGGGGGCAAATTCGATGGAGCCACGGAAACGACACGGAAGAACCCGGAAAAAATGCGATTGAAAGCACGGGCTCCGATCTCCCTGCATTTATTCCGTGTTCTTCCGTGTCGCTTCCGTGGCTGATTCGATCGTACCTCACCGGCGATCACTCATAAGCGATCGCCTCCGGGATGCGTTCGCGCACCGCGTAAAGCGCCGGGCCCACGCCGGCGAGCGCCGCAATCGCCATCGCGATCAGGGCGATGACCACGCTCTCCCACCACGGCAAGTACACCGGGAAGATCTGCCCCGCCTCCTCCAGAAACACGATCTGCAAGGCATACCACTGCACCGGCACCGCGAAGATCACGCCCAGCACCGACCCGAAGATGCCCATCAACGTCGCCTCCGCCAGCACCAGGTAGATCACCTGCGCTTGCGACGCGCCGATCGCCCGCAGCAGCCCCATCTCGCGGCGCCGCTGCAATACCGAAATCAGCAGCGCCATCACCACTCCCAGGGCGGCCACCACGACGACCACGACCTCCTGGCCGAGCGCCACCAGATAGAGATCCTCGATGATCTTGACCACGCGCACGCGCAGCTCCGCGCGCGTCAGCGGGTGCAGGTCATACTGCGCCCCAAGCTTGGCGGCGATCTTGTTCTTCGCGTCATCCGGATTGACGCCCGACTGCAAATAGACCTCGAACACCGTGACGGTGGTGTCCTCCCAGTGGGCAATGTAGTCCTTCCGGTTCATGTAGATGGTGCCGAGGTTCCACGAATAATCCTCGACGGCGCCGATGACGTGAAACTTCACTTCTCCCTTGGGCGTCTTCAGGGTGATGTGGTCCCCCTTGTGAACGTGATAGAGAGCCGCGAAGTTGCCGGAGATGATGACCGAATTCTTTTCCTGCTCCATCGTCTTGTAAAGCTCGATCTCCTTGGTGCGGCGTGCGACGACCTCCGGGGAATCGAAACGCTTGAGTCGCGCGTGCTCCAGAACATACGATCGGTCGGCGACGGCGGTGGAGACGGCTACGCGGACGTTGCGGAAATCGACGTCGGTGCGCATGCGGTTGGGCAATACTTCCTCGACGCCGGGGATTTTTTTGAGTTCGTCGCCGATCGATTCTTCCATCTGGTTGTTTTGGCCGCCGGAGCCGACGGGGCTGCCGGAGGTGACGATGAGGTCGGAGGCGACGGAGGTTTCGAGCCAGTCGAGAATCGCCTCGCGGTTGGAGCGGATGATGCCCGCCGTCTCGACGATCAGGCACACGCCGGCGGCCAGGGCGCCAATGACCATGCCCGTGCGGCCCGGCGCCCGCACCATGTTGTCCGCGGCGATGCGCCATTCGATCGAGAAGAACCGCCGCGAGATCGGCAGCAGCGCCCGCGCCCCGATTTGCGCGACCAGCGGGGCGGCCAACAGAGCCCCCGTCATGACCAGGATCAACCCGCCGAACGTGCCCCAGCGCTTCGGGATGTGGTCGCGCACCAGGATCATGCTCATGCCGCTCAAAATCAGCACGCAGACCGCGACAATATGCGCGACCAAATGCGACACGGGCGGCTCCTTGGGCACGCGCCGCACCGCCTCCGCCGGCTTTTCGTACGCCGCCTGGATCGCCGGCACCATCGACGCCACCAGCGCCGACAGGATGCCGACCGCAAAGGCCAGCGCGATCAGCTCGCCCGTCAGCTCGATCTGCTTGAGATTCATGGAGGCGAAGACGTCGCCGATCGCCTCCTGCATGGGCCGCAAGCCGAGGTGGGCCAGCCCATAGCCGAGCGGAATGCCCAGCCCCGCACCGAGAGCACCCAGGACGCACGCCTCGCCGGCAAAGAGCCGCCACACCTGATCGCGCGTCGCCCCCAGCGCCAGCAGGATGCCGATCTCATGCCGGCGCTCGGCCACCGAGACCGACAGCGAATTGTAAACCAGGAACATGCCGACGATCAGCGCCGCCACGCCACACATGGAGAACCCCGCCTTCATGCCGGTCATGGCGCTTTGCAGCGATTGATTCTGCTCCTCCATGGTCCGCACGACCCCCTGGCCGCCGACCACTTTTTCAATGGCGACGCGGGCCTTCTTCGGGTCGACGCCGGGCTCCAGGGCGATGTCGATTTGCCGGGCCATCCCCTCTTTCATGCCGAGGATGTTGGCAGCATGGTCCAGATGAAGAATGATGACATACCCGCCGAACGCGGTGTAGTCGCCGTTGGTTTCCTTCGGCTCCATCCAGGCGATGCTGGTGACGGTGTGCGGCTTGCTGTTCTTGCCGACGACCTTGTTCTCGATCGTCAGATTCTTGAAACCAAGAAAGGACGGCAGATTCTCTTTTTCGAGATCGTTGTGCAGCTCCTTGCCCAGGATCGCGGGGGTGCCCCACGGAAACACCAGCGCGAAGGCCCCCTCGACCTCCTCCTTCTTGGCGCTGAGCTTGAATTTTTCCTCCAGGGCGTTGCCCTGCTTGCGGTCCTCCCTCAGGTCGAAGCCCATCACCTGGACGCGGATTTTCTTGTCGCCGACGATGAGTTTGACGTGATCGAAGATCTTGGCCTGAACGTCCTTGACCCCCTTGACCTGTTCAATCGCCTTGACCAGGGCACGGTCGATCGGGGCCTCGCCGTTGCTGACGATGAGATCGATGGTGCCCGCCATCGGATTGCCGGAGGCGAGCGTGGCTTTCGACATGGTCTCGCTGAGCGCCTGCGTGGCGACCAGGGTGGCGACGCCGAGCATGATGCTGGCCACGACCAGCGCGGCGCGGAACCAGCGCCGCGACAGGTAACGCAAACTCAGCGTGCGGTAAAGTGCAAACATCCGGTTTCCGTTCCCCGTCCTCGTTTAGCGCCCGCATGGCGCCACGCGTTCGCATGGCCCCATGTGGGGGCTTTGCCTCAAAAGTCGCCGTGGAGACAGGCTTTCCAGCCTGTCCTGCCCAAATTCGTAAGTTGGACAGGCTGGAAAGCCTGTCCCCACGGCGGATCGACTTTCTGAGGCATGGCCCCATGCGGGCGCTAAACGAAGACGGCTACACATGCGCTGCCGTGATCGCGTAATTCGGCTTCTCGCGCACCCATTCCTCCGAATCGATCCTGCCATCGCGGATATGGACGATGCGATCGCCGAAGCGGGCCGCGTGGTCGTCGTGCGTCACCATCACCACCGAACGCTTGCCCGGCTCCGGCAGCTTGCGCAACAGCTTCAACACTTCCTCGCTGTTGGCCGAATCTAGGTTCCCCGTCGGCTCATCGCACAGCACCGCCTCGGGATGAATCACCAGCGCCCGCGCAATGGCCACTCGCTGCATCTCGCCGCCCGACATCTCGTCCGGGAAATGCTCCGCCCGATCCAGCAGGTTGACGCGCTCCAGCTCCTCATATGCCGGCTTCAGCGCCTTCGCCCTGCTGATCCCCGACAGCAACAACGGCAACGCCACGTTCTCGACCGCCTTCAACGTCGGCAGCAAATTGAAAAACTGAAACACGAACCCGATCCGATTCCGCCGCAGCGCCGCCAGCTCGCGATCCGACATCTTGTGCAACGGCCGATCCTGAAAGAAGACCTCGCCCGACGTCGGCGTGTCCAGAGCGCCCAAAAGATGCATGAGCGTCGACTTCCCCGACCCGCTCGGCCCCATGATCGAGGTAAACTCCCCCGCCTCGATGCGCAGGCTCACGCCCTGCAGCGCCTTCACAATGCGTGAGCCCTGCGGATAATGCTTCGTGACGTCCTTCGCTTCCATCATGATCGACAGCCCATGGCAATGGCGGAGAAAGAGAACTACCGCGTTCCGGTGGGGCACGTTTCACATTTTACGGATTTGGCGGAGATTAAACGAGCACGCAGCGCAAGCAAGTGCACTTGCTTGCGCTGCGTGCTTGGGACCGTTCCCATTCTGACAAAAGCGTCATGAACGCCGGGTTCGGCCGCACCCCCTGCCGACGCGAGCCGACATGGCGAACGTTATGGTGCGCGAGCTTAGCTGCCCGTATTCCATTGCTCGCAGAAATGCCAAAGCGATTTGCCCGCCTTCGCGAGGCCGACTGCTTTGGCGGAGGTCTGGATCACCTTGACGAGCTTGCCGGCCATCGACTTGATCACTGAGCCGTCCGGCTCCTTTTCCTTCGCCTCTTTTTCGATTGTGGTAATGCAGTCGTTGACCCGGTTCACGTCGCCAGGCAGCAGGACGCGTTTCTCCGCTTCGAAGGCGCTGCGGACCAGGTAGGTCTTTCCATCGCTCACATCGCCGGTGTGATAGGTCCAGGCAGCGCGCAGGCGTCCCACGTTGCCGCGGTTAATCTGTTTCAGAGTTGAATACTTTGCGCCACCGCAGCCAGGGCTTTCCCCTTGTCGGTTTCCGCAAGCCGAAGAAGTTGCGGTATGATTTGCAGCCGGACATTGTCCTCTCGTAATTTTATCAACCGCCTGATCGGGAAAGCAATGGTAAGCTGGGCGAAACCGCCGGGCACGAGGAGTTCCCAGCGGCCGATCACCGCTCCCCAAATGATAAGCGTGAGGCCGACGGCGAATAGGGCAAGAAGCACGCCAATGATCACGTGCTCACTTCGTCGGTTTTCTGCAATCGAAGCGTCAATCCGCGCCGTGACCTCTCGGACTACCTCCGCGTCGGTCTTTTTGGTCATAGGCATCTCCGAGCGTCGAGCTTGTCGTTATTACGAAGCCATCAATCGGCTTCGTTAGGCACTTGGGTAGGGCGGGCACATTTTGCCCCTTTGGCTTCCTGCGGCTTCGATACATCTGCGGCGTGGACGTCGGTGTTGAAGCTGTCCGCATTCACCTGTTGATTGGCGTCACCCATGATGCCTTTGTTGATGCCGTAGTTGATATAAGTAATATTTGGCGCGGGTCGATCGCCTTCCTTCCCGGTGAGATCCATTATTAGGGATTCAAGATAGTGGAGGGTCTGCAAGGCGACGCTTCGGTTGTCCGCAAGTATTTGGCCAAAGAACTCTTCACTCAGACGGTTGCGTAGCTCGATAAGCTTAACCTTGTGCTTTTGGTCGAGCGATGATTCCGTAATCTCAGGGCAGTCATCCTTTCGGTGATGCCAGGGCGGCGTGAGTCGGTTCAACACTTCCGTAGCTGCGGCGAAGATAAGCCAACTGTGATGGGGCTGTTCACCATCCTTCAACGGGAGTTTTCCGGCCGCGGTTTGCTTGTACTGCTCGACAAGCCAGACGGGCGCCTTCCAGTTCGTTGCAGGCGGATTCTCGATTGTGCGATGCAACTCTCCAATCGCGTCAAGGATGCGCGGCAGGTCGAGTCGCGAAAGCGGTGCAGCGTTTTCAGGACGGACATAGCTTGGGATTGGCCCACGTGGTTGATTGGCCTTATCAGCCTGAACAATGGCGACAAAGGTTTCGAAAGACCGTTGCCAATCAAACGTCAGGGCAAAACAGTCCACGGGATCACAATGAGCGGTCCCCTTCACTCCGTTGATAACGTGCTCGGATACAGTGTCGTAATGAACAAAATAAGGAACCTTGCAAAACCCAAAAGACTTCTAACTCCAGGGCAGTCCGTCAGGAAAGTTGAGGTTCAGTCGATCCGAAAAATATCGTATCTGCCCGTCGAGGTCATGCAGGCGCTGTCTTTTCGCTTCGTCTTTACATGCGACACGATGATTATCAGTAAGAAACCTGCCTAACGCGTCAAGCGCTTCCAGCAACCTATCGTGCATAGTTTGTGCTCCTACAGCGCCAGCGTGATGCGTATTTGATCCCGCCGCAACGCCAACCTGATCTCCCGATCGGAGAGGATCATTTGATCGTTCCGTTTGTCTCCAGCAGCGAGGATACCGGCACCCAGAGCCGATGCGTGCCCGAATCGGCTTCCACTGCCAACTCGATCAGCGCGACACCTTTTTCCTTATCGCGATAGATCAGGCCGACCGGCAGATAGCTCTGGCCCTTGCGGTTCGTGGGAAAATCGCGGTCGATCTGCAGGAAAGTGCGAACGTTGGCGGTATCACGCACCACGACTGATGCATCGATGTTGCCGATTCCTGGGTGAACATCGCATTCCACCAGAACCATCATGG
>JACQFG010000108.1 GCA_016200155.1 Planctomycetota bacterium
ACGCCGCCTTGCCCGCCGGCACTCGGCCCCAGCAGCGCGAAGCCCAGCTCGATCTCATTGCGGACCTCAATCGCCATCACCTCGATCGGCATCCCGGCGACAGCGAACTCGAGGCGCGCATCCGCTCCTACGAACTTGCCTTCCGCATGCAGACCGCCGCTCCCGAAGCGTTCGACTTGGCCCGCGAATCGTACGCAACCAAATCGCTCTACGGCATCGGCGAAACCGACACCAGCGAGTTCGGCGCCATGTGTCTCTTGGCGCGCCGATTCGTCGAGCGCGGCGTCCGCTTCATCCAACTGCGCTCCGGCGGCTGGGACGCGCATGGCAACCTCGTCGCCAATCACACGCCGCAGGCCCGGAAGACCGACAAGCCGATCGCGGGTTTGCTGATCGATCTCAAGCGCCGCGGCTTGCTCGAGCAAACGCTGATCGTCTGGGGCGGCGAGTTTGGCCGCACGCCTGCTGCCGAGAACCGCGCCGAGCAGCCGGGCCGCAATCATTCGCCGTCGGGTTATTCGATGTGGCTGGCGGGCGGCGGCGTCAAGGGGGGCTCGATCATCGGCGCCACCGATCCCGTCGGCTATGCGGCCATCGAACGCCCGATCCATCCCAATGACCTGCACGCCACCATCCTTCACGCTCTGGGTGTCAACCAGCATCGCCTCGTTTATCGCCATCACAACCGCAACGAGATGGCAACCGTCAACGGCGGCAACGTCATCGCCGAGGCCTTCGCGTGAGTCCGAGGTGATCATGCATCCCCTGCTCCACTATCTGCTGCGCGACATCTTCCTCACGTTCCTGGGGATCGGCATCTTCGGGCTCGGGCTCTACTACGCGGTCAAAGCCAACAGCGAGCACGGCTGGGTCGGCGGGCTCGCGGCTTTGTGCGGCGCGGGCATCTTTCTCTTGGGCTTCAGCTCCATCATCGGCATGTTCTGGGGCGTTACCATGGGGCTTTCTAAATGAGGTTCGTCATGCAAAGAACTGGTGCGCTGGCAATCGTGGGCCTTTTCCTCGCGGCATCCGCTCAGGCTCAGGTCGTCTCGCTCAAGGACCAGCAACCCAACACCTGGGTCAAGCGCAGCCCGCTCATGGACGCGCCGGTGTCGCCGAGCCTGGGGTACGAGGGTTCGCTCGGCTACGATCCGAAAGCGAAACTCGTCATCCGCTGGGCCGGGCACAATCAGGGCGGCGGCGGCGAGCAGAACGCCGAGACGTGGACCTTCGACCCCATTACCGCGAAGTGGACGCTCAAGGAGCCAAACACTTCGCCGCCGGGCGCTTGCTGCAACGCGCAGAACCTGTTCGATCCGGTCGGCGGACGCTTCCTGCGCTTCCCGGCGTTCAGCGGCAGTCACGGCTGGCACTGGTTCCGCGAGAACTATCTCAACAATTCGTCGGTCTGGACCTACGACCTGGCGACCAATACCTGGCGCGACATGCGTCCCGTGCCGACGCCGCGGCCTGCCCCACTGCGCTGCGCCTCGTGGGACAGCGATCACCAGGTCGCCGTCGTCTTCGGCGGCGAGGGCGCACACGACGGCACCATCGTCTACGATCCCTACACCAACGAATGGGCACGCATGTCGCCCAAGAACCCGCCCCCCGATCGCTCCGCGGGCACCATGGCCTACGACAAGGTCCTCAAGAAGCACATCCTCTTCGGCACGCAGTTCACCAACGACCCGCACACCTGGGCCTACGACCTGCCCAAGAATGAGTGGACCGACCTCAAGCCGGCAGTGCAGCCGCCGACCGACAAGAACGATGCGGTGCTGGCTTACGACGAGCACAATAAGGTGACCGTCGCCTCGATCCGCGTCTTCGGCCAAACCACGAGCGCCGAGGAATGGCATTACGAGACCTGGGTTTACGATAGCGCCAAGAACACATGGAAGAAGATGAACCCGAACGTCGAGCCCCCCGGCGGAGGCCAGCGCCGCCGCCTGATGGTCGCGATCCCCGATCTGAACGTGATCCTGATGGAGAACTACGTCAATCCGACGCAAAAGGTCGCCGGCGTCGATCGCGAGCAGCAGATGTGGACGTATCGGTATGCCGAGTCAAAGGCCAAACTCGCCCCGACGCCGGTCAAGGCTCGCAAGCAGCCGCGACTCGTCGAGGACGTGAACGCCATGGTAATGGGACCGGCCCGGGTGCTGCTGATCTGGCCTGCCGCCAAGGAAGCGGACGTCGTCGGCTACCACCTCGAACGCGCGCCGGTCGAAGTGTTCAGCGAAGACCAGATCGTTCGCCTGCGCAAGGACACGAAACCCCTGGACGAGCCGAGCGTCGGCGCAATCAAGTCGATCGGCAAGTTCGAGCGGATTACGAAGGAACCAATCAACGATAACAAGTTCATCGACGGCGTCATCGACCTGACCAAGCCCATTGCCGTCAAGGACGAAATTTACCTTCATCGCTTCGGCAAGGAGCAGATCCACGCCGAGGGCAAACCGTATCGCTACGCAGTCTATGCCTACCGCGTGCGCGCCGTCAACAAGCTCGGCGTCGAATCGGGGCCGGGGCCGTACGCCTTGACGATCCCGTCGGCGCCGCAGCACGTCTTCGCGAAGGAGGACGGCGTCAAGTGCCAACTCAAGTGGGAAGCGCATCCCGGAGCCAAAAGCTATCGCGTCTACCGCATGGAGTCGCCGCGCATCAACGGGGCAGGTCAGCCGGTGACGCGCCTCACGAGCGATCCCGTCAAGGACAGCGCCTTCCTCGACACGAACGTGAACAAGGACACGCGCCGCTACTGGATCGTCGCCGTCGACGCGCTGGGCCAGGAAGGCTACCCCTCGGCCCCGGTGTGGTTCGAGCGGCAGTACAAGAAGTACTACCTTCCGTTCACGGGCGAATGGCATCAGTGACAACCGTTGCCTGATTCGTAGGGCAAGCGGCCCGCTTGCCAGGCCAAGTCCAGGCAAGCGAGGCCGCTTGCCCTACGGGAGGAGACTGACATGGCTGCGGATCGCGAGATCATTACGCGCCGGCGATTGCCGCACTGGTATGTTCCCGGGGCGGCTCATTTCATCACTTACCGCTTGGCAGGGACGCTTCCCGTCGCCGTGCTTGAGGAAATGCGCGAGCGCAAGGAACGGCTGCGGCAGCAAGGTCCGCCGGCTGGGATTTCTCCTGTGCTCTTTCGCGAACGTTTGCACAAAAAGTTCTTCGCCGAGTATGACCGTTACCTTGATCGACCTTCCGCCATCGATTGGCTGGCGAAACCGGAAGTGGCCGCCATGGTTCGCGGCAACCTCTATCACCACAACGGCACGAAATACCACTTGCTGGCGTATTGCATCATGCCCAACCACGTCCTCCTGCAACCCCTCGTAGGGCAAGCGGCCTCGCTTGCCATTACGCCAGCGACTCCGCATCCCCTCGTAGGGCAAGCGGCCTCGCTTGCCATCACGCCAGCGACTCCGCATCCCCTCGTAGGGCAAGCGGCCTCGCTTGCCATTCCTACAGCAAATCTATCGGCAAGCGAGGCCGCTTGCCCTACGGGAGGGGACGAGACTGGCGATGGGGATAGTCCGTTGGCGGAGATCATGCACAGTCTCAAGAGCTACACGGCCCATGAAGCCAATCGGATCCTGGGCCGAAAGGGGACGTTTTGGCAGCACGAATCCTACGATCATTGGGTTCGTGATGAAGATGAGTTGGAGCGAATCGTGGCTTACATCATCGGCAATCCGGTCGGGGCGCAGCTTGTGCAGCGACCTCACGATTGGCACTTCGGGTCCGCCCTGGACCGCTTCCTGCACGACGGCTCCTGCTGCGGCCTGCTCCCGTCGTAGGGCAAGCGGCTCGCTTGCCATGGGCGGCGCGTCTGACGAGACGGCAAGCGAGGCCGCTTGCTCTACGGAACGGCAAGCGAGGCCGCTTGCTCTACGGGGGAGACGATTCCTTGCATCCAACCCGACCAAGCCTTTCGATTGCCCCGCCGTGTATTACATTATTGTTACTTTCAGATAAATTAGAGGGAAGACAAAATGCACTCGTCACCTCTCGGACAACGCGAGGTTATTGCGATGGAGATTCTCATCATTGAGGACGATCCGGTCATTGGTCGAGCCGTCCAGAGGGGCCTGGAGGAAGCCGGCCATGGATGCCAGTGGCTCAAGGACGGCACCGAAGGACTGAGCGCCGCCGAGACCCAGAAGCACGACGTCATCATCCTCGACCTGCTCGTTCCCGGCGAGCCAGGACTGGCCATCCTCGAAAAGATGCGCAAGACCGGCGTCCAGACCCCGGTGCTCATTCTCACGGCGCTCGGATCGGTCGAGGACCGCGTCATCGGCCTCAAAAAAGGCGCCGACGATTACCTGACCAAGCCGTTCGACATGGCCGAGCTGCTCGCGCGCGTCGAGGCTCTGTCCCGGCGCTCGACGATCAAGCCCTCGGCGGTCCTCGAGGTGGGCAGCCTCGTGCTCGATCTCCCCTCGCGGCGCGTCACCGGCAACGGCGTCTTCATCGAGCTGACCCCCACCGAATTCAGCATCCTCGAACTGCTCATGCGCCATGCCGGCCAGGTCGTCACCCGCAAGATGCTCTGCGAGGCTCTCTGGAACTCCGACTGGGAAGGAACCACCAATGTGATCGAGGTGCACATCAATCGGCTCCGCACCAAGCTCCAGCGCGCCACCAAGGAGCCCCTGATTCACACGGTCCGAGGACGAGGTTATGCCCTTCGTGCAACGACTTAGAGAACTGACGGCAACCCTCCGCTTTCAGCTCGTCGTGTGGATCACGCTCATCGTCTTCCTCATGGTCGTCGTCACCAACGTCGCCGTGCGCGAGGTGGAATACCGCGCCCTGCAAAACAGCTACGATCAGTTTCTGGTCGAGAGCCTGGAAGACGTCAATCTCTCGGTCGCCCGGCTCGAAGCGGAGTCCCAGCGCCAGCTCTTCGACGAGCTTGCCGACAAGGTCAAGATCAACAAGAACCGCAGCTGGTTCTTGCAGCTCTACGACGAAAAAATGATGCCCATCTGGACCAGCGAGGATTCGCCGCGCCTGGCACCGCCAGTGTTTGCCGGAGATGTTAACGGCCCGTTCGACGAGAAAAAACATCGCGTCTATGAGAAGAAGTTTCGCAAGCCGATATCCGGAGACGTCTATTATCTCCGCTGCGGCTTTCTGAATATCGAGCTGCAGGAGGACATCGACGTCCTCAATCGCAGCATCCTGCTGGCGAGCATCTCGATCCTCCTGGCGGCCCCCATCGGCGCC
>JACQFG010000105.1 GCA_016200155.1 Planctomycetota bacterium
ACGCCCTTTCGCGGAGCGAAAGGCGACAAAACGAGCAACCGTTGCTTGCGCGACCGGCGAACGGTCGTCGGGGTGCGGCGTTTCCGTACAATGGGCTAATCAAAACCCGCAGGACCCTGTCCGGATGCTTCTCGAAGTCGTCATGATTGTGCTCTTCATCGTGCTGGGTGTCGGCGCGCTTTTGCCGGCATGGTGGGGTTGGCACATGATCGTTGACTATTATTGGCGGACGCGGGTGACGCCGCCGCTGCCGGAACCATGTCCGAATGTGACGGTCATCTTGTGTTTACGTGGGGCCGACCCGTCGCTGGATGCGTGTCTGCGGGGGCTCTTGAATCAAGATTTCCCGCGCTATCGCGTGCATTTCGTCATCGATAACGCCGAGGATCGCGCCTACGGGAAGGTGCAGGAGATCCTGGGCCAGGGGGTGCCGCCGCAGGTTCAGGTTCAGACCGAGCTGCTCGAGAGGCCGTGCCCGACGTGCAGCTTGAAGGTGTGCTCGCAGCTCCAGGCGGTGTCGAAGCTCGGCGCGGACACGGATATTGTTGTGCTGATCGACGCGGACTCGATCCCGGCGGCCGATTGGCTGCGCGCGATGGTGGTGCCTTTTGCCGACCCGAAAGTCGGCGCGACGACGGGCATTCGCTGGTTCGCGCCGGTGGACCGCGGCTGGGGCTCGCTGATTCGGCACATCTTCAACACGGGCTCGTATCCGCAGATGTTCGCGTTCGACCACGTCTGGGGCGGCTCGGTGGCGCTGCGGGCCGAGCTGTTTCAGCAAACGACGCTCTCGAAGCGGCTCGGCCAGGCCTTTTGCGAGGACGCCGCCATCACCGGACCGGTGCGAGAGAAGGGTTTGAAGATCGTGTGGGTGCCTGCGGCGACGAACACGAATCAGGAATCGGTCACACTTTCCGCGAGCTTGCGCTTCATCCAACGGCAACTGGTATGCACGCGGCTCGACCACATCGATTGGCCGATACTGCTGGCTTGCAACATGTACAACACGTTCGCCATCGCCGCGCTCGCGGTGCTGACGGGGGTCGGCGTTTATCTGGAGCGCTGGGACTGGGCGGGCATCGCAGCCGGGTTGATCGCATCGTTCGCCGTGGCGATGTTTGCCGCCTTGAACATGGCGGAATTCGTCATTCGCCGCAATTATCGCGTCCGCGGCGTGCCGGCGCCGCCGATGGTGTGGACCTGGAAAATGCTGCCGGGGTTCTTCTTCACACAGGCAGTGTGCATGCTGTTTCTGTGGCGTGCCCATAACATTCGTCGGGTCGACTGGCGCGGGATCGAGTACGCCATCGACGGGCCGGGCAAGATCCGCATGGAGAAATACCAACCCTACCAGCCGCCGGACCATGCGTCGGCGCCGCATCATTCGGCAATGTAGGCGCTTGCGGCTTTAGCGTTCGCGCGGCGCCGCGCGAACGCTAAGCCGCAAGCGGGAGGAAAGGATCCGCTGTGACAACCACGTTTTCTTTGCGCCCCGATGCCTTGCCCGCCAAGCTGACCGATAACGCCTGGCTCGTCGAGCAGATCGCGGCACTGACCGATCGGCCCATCGAGGAAGTCCAGCAACGTCTGTACACCGAGGAGCAGCAGATCGGCAGCAATGTCATGGCCGCCATGGAGCGCATGGGCATTCGGCCACACGTTTGGAGCGACGATCTGGTGCGGTTCTATCAGCAGACGGATGCCTTCCTTTACGAGCTGGTCGCCTGGAACCGCAACGCCAACAAGGTCGCGATTCGGCAATGGATGAACGAGGTCTTCGGTCGGCTGCCGAGCTTTTCGCTCGACGTGCTAACCTACGGCGACGGCATCGGCTGCGACAGCTTGTACCTGACGCAGGCGGGTCATCGGGTGACCTATTGCGACCTCGGCATGCTCGGCAAGCGTTTCGCGCAGTCGCTCTTTGATGCCGCGGGTTTGCCGTTCGCGCCGACCGACGACCTGACGGGGCTGCCAGCGGAAGCGTTCGACGCCATCGTTTGCCTGGATGTGCTGGAGCACGTCCCCGATCCGCCGAGCCTGGTTGAGCAGCTGGCGCGGTGTCTGCGGCCCGGCGGCTTGTTGATCGCGAGTGCGCCGTTTTTCGCGATCGATCCGCAGTTCCCGACGCACCTGGCGTCGAACCGCCGGCACAGCGGCAGTCTGCGCCGGTTGTACGGACGATGCGGATTGCAGCTGGTGGATGGTCGGCCGTTCCTCGATCCGGTGGTGCTGAGCAAGCCGCCGGTGACGTACCAGGCCGGCGCGGGCGGCGTCATGCGGCGGGCGACGGTGCGCAGCGGGGCGATGCTGCTCAAGGTGGCGCGCTGGTGGTCGTGGCCGCACCGGCACATCAGTCGGATGCTGCAACGGCGCGGCTATCGGTACATGGTGGACGGACTTCAAGCAGCGCCGGCGGCGGTCGTGTCGTGACCCGTCGCGTGTCGTTTAGCGCCGCGCGAACGCCAAGCCGCAAGCGGCAGTATGTGCCGCCTGGCGAAACTTTAGGCCCATCCGACGATCCTACATTTTTTGCAGAGACCGTACTCTACGCGACCGGGTTGATTGTTGCAGGCGCTGATCTTTGCACGACTGGCACGATCGTTGCGTCGCGCCTGCCGCATAGAGTCGGTTCATTTTCGTTAACATTTCCATACTTCTTGGTCGCCAAAATTTCTCCAACGCGCCGATATTGGGCATAGTAGTGGTGAAGAATCACCGGTGTCGATCCTAACCAAGCGGGCGTGACCGTGCGGGAAAACCGGATCGGCGTGTATTACCAAGGAGAAGGCATGGTGTGCCAACATCTTCGTCTGGCTCTGCTGATTGGCGCCATTACCGCCGTGGCGGTTTCGCCCGCAAGGGCTAATTTTCGGGCGCCCCGATGTTGTGACCCCTGTGGACCGTCCGCTGGCGCGACGGCCCCGGCATTCCGCTCCGTGCAATGCACGGAATGGGTGCGTGAAACCGTTCCCGTGAAACGGACCGGCCATCGCATGGAATGCAAAACCGAGACCTACGACACGTTCCGCTGCGAACGCGTCGCGGTCGTCAAGGACGTGACCGTGTGCGTGACCAAGCGCGTTCCGACCTGGGAAACTCGCAAGGTGTGCGTCAAGGAGACCGTGTGGGAAGATCGAGTCGTCAACAAGACTTCCTACAAGTACGTCCAGGAAACCTGCATGAAGAAGCAACTCGTCCGTCTGGGCCACTGGGAGTGCCGTGAAGTTTCCGGCATCTTCGGCGGCAACGGCGGCGGGCTCTTCGGCGGCCACGGGCACGGCCATCACGGCTGCTGCGACAAGGGCTGCGCTGATCCGTGCAAGGCTTCCAACGCTTGCAACGACAACTGCCGTCCGGCGCGCACCCGCAAGGTCTGGGTGAGCTGCCCCGAGTACAAGCAGTGCCCGCACACGGTTTGCAAGAAGGTCTGCGTGACCGAAGCCGTCAAGTGCAAGGTCGCCGTCTGCAAGAACGTGTGGAAAGAAGAGAAGGTTTGCGTCCACAAGTGCGTGACCGAGAAGGTCGTTCAGAAGTGCACCGTGTACGAAAACCGCAAGGTTGCCTGCAAGGCCACCCGCCAGGTTCGCGTCTGCGTCCCGTTCGAAGAGACCGTCAACTGCTGCAAGTGGGTGCAGAAGACCGTGACCCGTCAGGTCCCGGCCAGCAACGCCTGCTCGAACGCCAGCACGAAGTCCTGCAGCAACGACTGCTGCGAACGCCGCGGTCTGCTCGCCGGATTGCGTGATCGCTTCGCTCGCAACGACTGCTGCGAGACCCGTACCCGCAACTGCGGCCATCATCACCGCACCGGTTGCTGCAACTAACCTGTCAGCTCCTCATCGAGCTTGACCCCAAGACCTCGCCACTTTCGGGTGGCGGGGTTTTTTTTGTTGACTTCGTTTAGCGCCCGCGTCGTCGCGCGGGACCGCGCGGGCGCTAAACGAGGACATCTTCACGAAGAAGCGCTGCCCACCGCCGTGCCGACGGTGGTGAAGGTGCTGCTGGCGTTTTGTCCGATCGTCGTGATGGCGCCGATGCAGACGACGATGATGAGCGCGAGCATGACGGCGTACTCGACCGCGGTGGGGCCGTCTTCACGGCGCAGAAAATCCCCGACGACTCGTTGAATGCGAGACAACATGGCAAACCTCTCTGGTCCAGAGAAAAAGGTCGCGACGCGGGCCTTTCTGGATCGGCCGGCGAAGGCTCCGGGCAACGGTTCCCGGAACAGACCGCAGCGGTCGGCGCAGACGCCGTGCGCTCAACGAGGTGAGCGCGGAACGTGTGGACCACTCCATTCGGTAGCCTGGCGATCCGGCGACGGTTATTACGCCCGGACCCATGGCTTTGCGTCCCATCCTCGCGGATGGTTTGCCTTTGTCGTGGATACACGAACGACGATGCTGCTCCGATGGGCTGCGGAAACAAAAAGGGCGTCAATGGGACGGGATGGAAAAGCGCTGCCGGCCGACTCGCAGACGGGATGAGGATGAACCAGCCGGAACTGTTCCAGAGGAAAGGTAGGTCGCGTTTTGCGTGTTGTCAAATCGGCGCCGCAAATTATTTTTCGTGACGTTCCGTCCGCGCGAAAGTCACCATTTTGCCGTTTCTCGCTGCTCTTCTTGGGCCTTCTTCGGATCGACCAGCAGCGCGTCATTCTGCTTGGCAAGCACCTTGATCCACACGATATCGACGACAAAAAAGATCCCCGGCGTCAGCAGGCACACCACGAAACAAAGAGCCGCGATGGCAATGAGGATGATAGCACGACGGCTGATCCGTGCTGGTTGTGCTTCGTTCATGTGAGAATCCGGTTAGGGACGCTGGCCGCGGCGGGCAAACCACAGACCCAGCCAGACCAGCGACAGCGACCCGACCAGGCCGATCGTCCAGGGCGGCAGCAGCGGCTCGAGCGCGCTCGATTTCTTTTCTTCCACCTTCGTGCCGGTCAGCTTGCCATCCTTGATGGTGACGCGATAGGTCGTCACCGGGACCTCTTTCACGGTCTCCGGCGCCGTCGTGTCCGGCGCCTTCATCTCGGCCCAGAGAACGCCCTGTTTCTTCTCGGTATCCGTGAGCCATTTCAGCGACGGATCGTCGTTCTTGCGCTTCTCGAACTCCTTGCGATCCATCGCCAGCAGCCACAGCCGGGTGGTCGGCACGCGGCCCTTGAACATATCTCCTTTGAAGCTGAGCTTGATCGACTCCCCTTCCTTCGCTTCGACCAGCTTGCAGCCGAAGTAGACGGCGCAATAATAGGCGTGGAACACGTGATCGGGATGCTTGTCGATCCCTTCGAACCGCACCGGCGGCTCGACGACCTTGCGTCCCTTGGGGAGCGGCGCGGGGCCTGCGTTCGCGAACACCACGCCCGCCCCTACCAGGACCGCGAGCATCGTCAACGGGGCTTTTCGGTTCATGGCTTGCTCCTTTGGCTGAATCGTACCAAGGCGTCTGCCCGGATGCAACCGGATATAAAACTTCGGTGCTCAGCACGATTGCCCTGTCAAGGTCCGCAGTTCGTCCATTCGTCCAAAAAGGCGTGTGTGTGGGTGGATAAAGGGGATGAACTCACTGGCTCGGCAATCCCCACACGCGCACCGTACGATCATAACCGCCGCTGACAGCCCGTCGGCCGTCGTGCGAAAAGGCGACGCAGGTGACCGAATCGGTGTGCCCCGCGAAGCTTTGCAGCATCTTGCCGGTCGCGACGTCCCAGTATTTGATCAGGCGATCGTCGCCGCCGGTGAGCAGCCGTCGGCCGTCCGGGGAAATCGCCAGCGCCGGAATGCGGCCCGAATGTCCCTCGAAGCGGCGCGGCGCCTCCTTGCCGGTCGTCAGGTCCCACATCCGGATGTTAGAGTCTCCCGACGAGATGACGTATCGGCTATCGGACGTGAAGACGACGTTGGTGATCGATTCATTGCTGCCGTCGAACGTCTTGTGCGTCTGTCCGGTGTTCAGGTCATAGACGCGCACCGTCTTGTCGACGCCGCCGGCTGCCACATAGCGGCCATCGGGTGAGAAGGCGACGGCGTATACGAAATCGTTGGCGCCGGGGAAGCTCTTGAGCTTCTCGCCGCCGCTGACGCTCCAGAGGTAGGCGCTGCGGTCGTCGCACCCGGTGAGCATCTTGTCGCCGTCGCGTGACAGCACCAGGCCATTGACGTCCTTGGGATGCGTCCAGCGTTTCGCCTCGTTGCCCGTCTTGAAGTCCCACATGCGCACGGTGGCATCCCAGCTTGCCGACAGGACGTTGCGGTTGTTCGGATGAAACGCGACGGACCAGACTTCCTTGGTATGGCCGCGAATGATCTGCGTCTCCTTCGTTTCCTTTAGCGTCACGTCCCAGATGCGCACCGACGTGTCCCGGCTGCCGGACGCGACATATCGGCCATCGAACGAGAACGAGACGCTGCGGACCTCTTCCGTGTGGCCTTCGTATTTCTTCAGCTCGCCGACCGGCCCCGAAGCGATGGGCACGACGACCGAGGTGCCGACGAGCTGCTCCTGCACCTTGTCGATGCGCTTCTGTGCCTTGGCCCGATTGAGGCCGGAGAGCATCGGCAGGGCCTTTTCGTACCAGAACATCGCTCGCATCTGGATCGCCAGCTTGCCGCCGTTCTTGTAATCGTCCGCCAGGGTCCACCAATTGTCGGCGAGGGCGAGCTGATCCTTGGTGTCCTTGGGGTCCTGCAGGTCCTGCCTGGCAGCCTGCTTGATGCCCGGGCTGTCAGTGGCAGCGAAATAGGGGAGGGCCTTCTCCCAGCGCTTCTTCTGGAAGCCGAAGTACTTGCCGAGTTCGAGGTTGGCCTCGCCGTCATCGGCATTCTTCTTGACGCGATCGAGATAGCCCTGGACTTTCGCAAAGCTCTTCTCGATCGTCCTGACCTCCTCGGCCCGCTTTTGCAGTTCGAGAACGAGGCTCGGGCTCTTCGCTTTCTTGGCAGCATCGATGGCGGCCTTGCCAAGCTGATGCGCTGCCGGGTACTGATCGAGATCGACCGCCTCCGCAAGCAGCGGACGGATCACCTCGACCAGGGCGGCGCCGGCTTCCTTGTCGGCGGCGCTGGCCACCGCCAGGCTGAGCACGTCGGCCTTCAATGTGAGCGCGTCAACCTGATAGCCGCGGCTGATCTCATCGACGATCGCCAGGGCCAGGCCGGTGTCGTTGCCCTGGGCTGCCAGATCGCGGGCCTCGCGCAGACAGACATAGCGGACCGCGTCGTCGTCCTTGACTTCCTTGCCCTGCTGGAAGAGCAGGCTGGCAAGCTTCGCCTTGGACGCGGCGCTATCGGCCTTCTTGAAGTCCTCGCCAAAGACGTCGAGCAGCAACGTCATCGCCTTGTCCTGGGCCGCCTTGTTCGGCAACGGCGAGCGCGGCGGGTTTTGTGCCGGCGCGTGCAGGGCCAGAAGCAGGGCGA
>JACQFG010000106.1 GCA_016200155.1 Planctomycetota bacterium
CGCACGATGAAATGCCCCGGCAGCGGCACGCCGACCACGTTCAGCTTCAGCCGACGCGAGATCTCGATGTACAGCACCGACAGCGTGATCGGCAAACCCTCGCGATCGTCCATCACCTCGTTGAGATAGCTGTTCGACTTGGAATAATACTCGCTGTGGCTGCCGTGAAAGCCGCGCTCCTTGAAGAGGAACTTGTTGAGTTCGTCGAGTGCCGCTTGCGGCTTGGCGTTCGCAGGGATGCGCCCTTGAACCAGTCGCGCGAGGCGATCGATTTCCTGGACATAGAAATCGACGTCCAACTCCTCATTGTCGAGGCGCGCGACCAGCAACGCGGCTTTCGCAAGATCGACCTTGGCTTCGGGCTGGTTGAACAGCTCGGCCAACTCCGCGACGGTGCGTTCGTGATGCACCGACTGGGCGAGCTTGCGCAGTTGCTCGGCCTGCTTCTCCAGTTCGCGCGCCCTGTTCCGCAGCAGCGTCGCGCTGGCGTCGGGCGTCTTCAGCAGCGGCGCGAGGTCTTTGACCGGCACTTCCTTGTCGAGCGGGATTTTCGCGAGCGATTTCTCGAACGTTAAACGAAGATCCGGGTTGATGGCGCCCGTTGCAACTTTCGGGGCGGCCTGGAACTTCTTGAACTCGGCCACGGTGTCGCGGAACTTGGCCAGGCCGAGCGTCGTGCCGTAGTACTCGGGTTTGGCCAGCTCGATGACTTGCACCTCGTTGACGAAGCAGATGCACTTGTCTTTCTCGATGCGCACTTTCAATGTGTTCCAGTCGCCGGGGCGATAGGCGGGATCCCTTTGATCGTGAATGATCTTCCACGAAAAGACGTTGGGCCCGTCGAAGCGGGTGAGACGGAGCTTGCCGCCGGTGGGATAAAAGCCGTAGTGCTTGTCGTCGCCGTCGCCTCCGAAGATGAGACCGGCGGCGCCAGCTTCGTCGTCGAGCTTGACGGTGACGGTAAGTTCATGAGGCAGCTCGGGCGGCTTACGTTGATAGAAGCAGAGCGTGCGGCCGCCGAACACGGAGCCGGCGCCGTCGGCGAGGATCTTGCCCGCGCGTTGCCGCCAGCGAGCGCCGTAGACCGTTTTCCATTCACTCTTGTCGAGGGCGCCTATGGTGAGCCATTGTTCCATGGCGACCGGGTTGGGCCTGGCTTGAATCTGCTTGAGAGCGTTGACGGGGACAGCGAAGCCGAGGTTCTCGGTGACGAGCGACTTGAGCGTGACGATGCCGACGACGCGCCCCTGCGGATCGAGGACCGGGCCGCCGGAGTTGCCTTGCTCGATCGGAATGGCGAGCTGGAGCATCGACACGCCGTCCATGTCGCGCTTGCCGGAGAGGACGCCGGCGACGACGCTGTGCTCCAGGCCGCGCGGATGCCCCAGGGCGACGATCTGCTGCCCCTGCGTCAGCTTGGCGGAGTCACCCAAGGTCAACGGCTTGAGCTTCTTCTTCGCGTCGATCTTGACGATGGCCAGATCGAGCTTGCGATCCGACGCATGGACAGCGGTCGCCTCATGCTTGGACCCGTCGGCAAGCTGCACGGTGATCGGCCTGGCTTCGCCGATAACGTGCAGGTTGGTGGCGATGAGCCCATCGTCGGAGATGACGAATCCGGTGCCGATGCCTTGCAGCTTGCCATCACGTCCCGTGTAGAGCAGGACGGCGATCGATTCCTTCGCCTCCTCGGCGAGCTGCTCGACGGTCTTCTTCTTCTCCTGAGCGTGGGCAACCGTCGGCACGAGCAGCAAGCACGCGATGAAGGTCATGCGAAGCAATGGCATGGCAGTTTCTCCAAGTAAAAAGTGAAAAGTAAAAAGGAAAAAAAGTAGCTTCTCGTCCTTTTCCATTTTCCTTTTTACTTTCTACTTTTTACTTTTTCCTTGTCCCTTGTTCCCAACCGCTTGATAGTACTTGCGACGGTTCTCGACCATGAAGTCGAGGTGCCGCAACAGCTTGTCGGACAGGTCCTTGCCGTATCCTGCATATTGCTGCAAGACTGCCTGGATGCCCGCCTGGGCGCGGATCTCGGCGGCGTCGGCGTGCAGGATGCAGGGGCGGTTCTTGTCGTCGTCGACCCAGGCTTCGACGGCTGTGCGAGCCTTGCGGAACACCTCGAAGAGGGAAGCATTGCTGACGGCGTTTTGGCCGGCGACCGCGGGACGAAGAAGCTGTTGCTTCCATTTCTGAAACTTGACCGGGTCGAGAATCTGCCCAGTGTCGGCATCGAAGCCGGTGGCGTCGCGCACGCGCTCGGCAATGGTCGGCGGCGCGGCCGGCACGGCGGCGGCCGGAGGCGCGGGGGCGGCGGGCGGTGGTGCGACCGGCGCGGCGGCGGGGGGCGCCGGTTCGGGCGGCGGCGTCGGCCTCTCGGCTGTGGGTGCGACCGGAGGCGGTGCAGCCGGTGGCGACTTTGCCGGCGTCGGGGCGAGCCAATCGGCAAGCCAATCGGGCGTATGCTGCACTCCGGGCGCAAGCGCGGGCGCGATCTCCACTGTTGGCTTCGAAGGGGGCGCCGGCGGGACGTATTCAAGCTCAACCCAGAGCTTCAGATCCTCCAGCCATTCGGGAACGTCGCTCCCCGGCGCCGGTGGGGGCAAGGCCGGCTTTTGTTCCGCGGCCGCCACATCCGCCAGCCAATCGGGAAGCGCCGGCGCGTGCGGGAACTCGAACACCGAACGGGCCGCCACCACCAGCTCATTCTTGCCGGCCTGCCAAACCCAGTCGTCCGCGGCGAGCAGCTTGTCGGCGATGCGCTTTTCGATCTCCTTCACGGTGAACGGACCGTGTTTGACATTGTCGTGTGAATAAAACCATTGACCTTTCATGGGATGCGCTCCTCGGTTGCGAGGGCCAGACGGCTCACTCCGGCCGCAGGACTTCGGCGAGCCCGACCAGCCGGCCGCGCTCCGCCAACGAACGCGCCCCGGCGTGCAGCACAGCCGTCACCGCCAGGATCTCCTCGTGCGGCACTGGTTCGCGGCGCGTGCGGATCATCTCGCGGAACGTATGGGCCATGCGGAACATCTCGTAATGATGGCCGTACCAGAAATCCCCCTCCATGGCAGGCGTGTACTGGTGGACCTTCTGCGTGAAATGCACCGACGTATGGCAATACTGCCCGCTGAGGTCCGGCCGGCCGTACCAGACCTCGGCCGGCATGCGGTCGCGATACGTGATGAGCGCATGCGCCGTCGCCTCGCGGGCATACATGCTGACGGCATCGATCGCGGGGCCGCACAGGGTCACGACCGTCCACACCGGATGGTGCCCGTAGATGAACCACCCATCGCGCGAGTAGCCGCCGGCCATGCTCGCCAGCACGAACTGCAGCGGGCCGAACTCGTTGGCATCGCGCATGCGCAAGGCGTGCTCCATGCCGAACTCGTGACGAAACAGGCTCGACGACATGAGCGGGGCCCGGTGCTCGCGGGCCAGTTCGAGGATGCGGCGCGTCTGGGCGACGGTGCCGCCGATCGGCTTGTCGCAGAAGCAGGGCAAGCCGCGCCGCAGCGCCGGCGCGATGAGATCGAAGTGATCGTTGCCTCGTCCGGAGGCGTCCCCCAGCCAGACCGCGTCCACGGCCTCGACCAGCTCGTCGAGGCTGCGGGCGATGCGCACGCCGGGAAACGCCTCGACGTAATTGTCGAGCCCGTCGGCCGGGTTGGCGTAGACATGCGTGATGCGCGTATCGGGGAACGGCAATTGATCGAAGGTGTAGCGCGGGCTGCGCAGATAGCGCTCGAACATCCGTGCCGAGCCGGGGTCGAGGTGCCGGCGAATCGCGGGGAGGTTGACCTCGGGATGGAAGTACTGGGCGAAGTGCCAGGTGTGGCC
>JACQFG010000098.1 GCA_016200155.1 Planctomycetota bacterium
CGAAGCTGGAGGAATGGGTCAAAGCCGGCGGCGTCCTCTATTGCTGCGGCGGCTGCGGCCATCTGAACCAGTACGGCGAACCCGAACCCGCGATGCTTAAGCTGCTCGGCTTGAAGGAGATCAAGACGACGAAGAATGCGTACCACATGCGAACGCTGCTGGAGTTGCCGCTGTGTGAGCCGATTGGATCTGTGACGTACGCACGAAATCCGAACCCGACTCCCGTTAGCGCGATTGCGATGAAGCAAGTTCTTGTTCCGGATGACGCGCGTGTTGATTGGAAATGGGACGATGGCACTGCGGCGGGGACAACACATGTCCGAGGCAAAGGTGGCGTGTTTGCCATGGGCTTCTTGTCGGGCACGTCGCGCATGAAGAACGGAGTCAAGGCGATTCCATGGGCGAGGGGTGGAAAGCACATGGTTTACAATCCCACGCAATATGGTCATGTCGCTAGCGGAATGGTTGATCATGCGGTTAGTTTGATTCATCCAACAATTGTTTGCGCGAACAGTTTTGTTGAGCCAATCGTCCTCGATCACAAGGACGGCACGCTGCTGACGCTGGTCAACTGGACGAACGCCCCGGTGAAGGACCTCGAAGTTCACGTCCGCATGAAGGACGCCCCGAAGATCGTTCGCACCGTGAGCGGCCAGCGCAACCTCGACTTCACCGCCAAGGACGGCGTCGTCACTTTCCGGCTCGACCTCGCGGAAGCGGATTACGTGGTGCTGAGGAAGTAGGTCAGGCTTTCTAGCCTGACGGAAGCGCCGGTACTCTAGTTGTCAGAAAAAACGTCAGGCTAGAAAGCCTGACCTACGGAAAGCCGGACCTAGGAAACATGAAACGACATTACCAACGCCATTTGCCGCATCAGGTACCCGAAGGGTTTCCGATTTTTCTGACATGGAACCTCAAAGGCGCCTTTCCCGCGGAAGTCTTTGCCAAGATTCGCGCAGAGCGCGATCGACTCGAAAAGGAGCCACCCCGATCCAACGAAACGTCGGCGGAGCGAAGGATTCGACAGGACAAGCTAATGTTCGCTTATTCGGATCGCTTCCTGGACACAGCCGATCAGGACCCGCTCGACCTCAAGGATTCCGCAAACGCCAAGATCGTCGAGGACTCGATTCTCTTCGGCGTCCCCGATCGGTACGAGCTTTTTGCGTGGTGCCTCATGGCGAATCACGTCCACGTGTTGCTGCAGCCGGTCTGGGAATTGCCGAGAATTACGAAGGGTATCAAAGGATTCACGGCGCGCGAGATCAACAAGCGGCAGCAGCGGATTGGTCGAGTGTTTTGGCAGGACGAATCGTACGATCATTGGGCGCGCGATGACGCAGAGGTGATGCGAATTATCGCGTACATCGAAAATAATCCCGTCGCCGCAGGCCTGTGTGCGAAACCGGAAGATTGGCCTTGGTCTTCGGCGCGATTTCGGCGTTTCTGGGAAGTAGGTCAGGCTTTCCAGCCTGACATGCTGGTCAAAACGTCAGGCAATACGTCAGGCTAGAGAGCCTGACCTACGCCTTCGCTGAGGTTTTGACGATATAATAGAAGTGTCATTTCGTCTTCTGGATACAACAGCACGAACGGATTTCTTGCGGAGGGATGTCGCATGAAAGAAGCAGCCGCGATCGTGGAATACGGGGTGCCGATCGATCCGAGAGTGATGATCGAGCCGCCCGACCCTGCGGAGCTGGAGCTGGAAGCGGGCCATCCCGGCCTGGGCGACGTCGGCTACGTCAAGCGCCGCAAGGACCTTTTCGCGCTATGCCGGCGGCATCGGCTCGAACGGCTCGGTCCGCCCCTGATCAAGTACACATCCGAAGAAACACGCATCTGGCGCGAAGTCAGCCCGAAGCTCGACGAGCTGCACCGCATGCATGCGTGCCAGATCTATCTCAAGGCGAAGGATACGCTCGGCATCAGCAAGACCGAAATCCCGCAACTGCGAACGTTAAGTGATCGCGTCAAGCGCGAGACCAACATGCACCTCGTTCCCGCCGAGGGCCCGCTGGCCTATCGCACTTTTTACAGCTACATCGCCGAGCGCGGCTTTCCGGTGACGCAGTTCATCCGCCACGGCTCGCACCCGGAGTTCACGCCGGAGCCGGACATGATCCACGATTGTCTCGGCCACGTGCCGCCGCTGATGAACCAGGATTACGCCGAAGTGCTGACGCTGATCGGCAAGGCCGCCAATACCACCTCCGACCCGCTGCAGGTGCTGGCCCTGAAGCGCTTCAGCTGGTTCTCGATCGAGTTCGGCCTGATGGAGGAGCAAGGCGAGACGAAGGTGTTCGGGGCCGGCATCCTGTCGTCCACCGGCGAGATCCCGTTTTCGCTGTTCTCGAAGGATGTTCGCCGCAAGCCGTTCGTGACCGACGAGGTGATCGAGACCGACTACGATCCGTCGCGCATGCAGGACCACCTGTTTATCATCCCGTCGTTCGCCTGGCTGCGGCGGGAGATCGAGGGCCTGGTGCGGCGATTCGGGATTGCGGTGTTGTGAGACAAGAAATCATCCACGAAGGGCACGAAGGAACACGAGGAAGAAATCCAAATGGCCTTCACCACTTCGTGTTTCTTTGTGTTCTTCGTGGAAAAATTGATTTTGTGGACGATGACCCATGACCAAAGACACCCTCCCCCTGCGGCGTATCGATCACGTGCGCTTCTTCGTCGGTAATGCGCGCCAGTCGGCGTACTTCTACCGCAATGCCTTCGGCTTCGAGGTCCTCGCCTACGGTGGACTCGAAACCCGGCAGAAGCATGAAGCCGGCTACGTCCTGCGCCAGGGCAACATTACTTTCGTCCTCGTCTCCGCGCTCTCCTGGCGGCATCCCGATTCGCAACGGCTTATCCAGCACGGCGACGGCGTGCAGGACATCGCTCTCGACGTCGAGGACGTCGCTTACTCCTACAACGAAGCCGTTCGCCGCGGGGCCGAGGGCGTGGCGCCGCCGCAAGCGTTCGAGGATGATTTCGGCGTCTTCGAGCGCGCCACCATCCGCACCTACGGCGACACCACGCACACCTTCATGAACCGCGACCGCTACAAGTGCGTCTTTGCGCCCGGCTACAAGCCGATGGACCCTGAACGCTACGACCCGGCCACCTTCCATACGGTCGGCCTCAAGGCGATCGATCACATCGTCGGCAACGTCGAGGAAGGCAAGATGAACGAGTGGGTCAAGTGGTATCAAGACGTGCTCGGCTTCCATCAACTCGTCCACTTCGACGACAAGGACATCAGCACCGAGTACTCCGCCCTCATGTCGAAGGTCGTCGAGAACGGCACCGGGCGAATCAAGTTCCCGATCAACGAACCTGCCAAGGCGAAACGCCGCAGCCAGATCGACGAGTTCCTGCAATTCTACGGCGGTCCCGGCGTGCAACACATCGCGATGGCGACCGACAACATCATCAACACCGTCGACGCGATGCGCAAGAATGACGTGTCGTTTCTGCGCGTACCGCAAAGCTATTACGACCTGCTGCCCGAGCGGGTCGGCGCGATCAAGGAAGACCTCGCCACGCTGGCCGAGTTGGGGATCCTGGTCGATCGCGACGACGAGGGCTACATGCTGCAAATCTTCACCAAGCCGGTCGCCGATCGCCCGACGCTATTCTTCGAGGTGATCCAGCGGCGCGGCTCCCGCAGCTTCGGCAAGGGCAACTTCAAGGCCCTGTTCGAGGCGATAGAGCGCGAGCAGGAAGTCCGCGGAACGTTGTAAAGCGTGTTTCCGTGGTGCAGGCGGCTCGCCTGCACGGTTCGCAGTGCAGGCGAGCCGCCCGCACCACGGATTCGTCCAGCCAGGTCTGTAAGTCATTTGTTCTCAATGACTTCCGACCTGGACGAATTAACTCGTTACCCCTCGAATCCGATCCATGCTTGAACCCTCCGCCAACTCGTCTTGTTTGCGGTTTGCCACTTCGTTATAGCCCATGCCGCATTGTCCACCAGGAACCAATACCGGCCTCGACCGGGAGGAGAGACGCCATGCAGAATGGAGTGACGAACGCGCAACCCCCCGCTGCCGCCCCCCCCGCGGTCACCACGACCGCGCCGACGGCCACGGGCAAGACAAGCTGGGTTGCGAAACTGCAGAATCCCTGGGTCTTGCACAAACTGCTCATGCTGGCCATCATCGTCGGCGTCGGCGTCGGCGCGTTTTGCTGGGGCCGCAAGTTGCAGCAAGCAACCGCCAACTCCCAGGAGGAGATCGACAGGAACATCAGCCAGCGCGCCGTCGCCTATCTCTATGGCGACAAGATCGTCACGCGCCAGGAGTTTGGCGAATACCTCATCGACCGCTGCGGCGCCGATCGCCTCGACTACATGCTCAACCGCAAGATCGTCGAGATCGAATGCGCCAAGCACGGCATCACCGCCACCAACGCCGAGGTCGAGGAACGCTTCCAGCACGACCTCAAGATGATCAACCCGTACATGACCGAGAAAGATTTCGTCAGCACCATCCTCCATCGTTTCGGCAAGACGCTCCTCGAATGGAAGGAAGACGTGATTCGGCCCAAGCTGATGATGGAAAAGTACGTCAAGGCGACCGTCAAGATCACCGACGTCGATTTGCAGGAAGGCTACGAAGCTCGCTATGGCCCGCGCGTCGATTGCCGCATGATCGTGTGCGAGAAGGACAAGGCCGCCATCGCCCAGAAGATCTGGGAGTACGCCAAGAAGAATCGCGACAGTTTTCTGGAAGAGGCCCGCAAGCAGTACATTCCGAACCTGGCCCAGAACGAAGGCCGGGTGCCGCCGATCCACAAGAACTTCGGCGACAAGGACCTGGAGAACATGGCGTTCGCGCTGCAGGAAGGCGAAGTCAGCCGGCTGCTGAAGATGTCGGACGGGACGTTCGTGATCCTGCTGTGCGAGAAAAAGCTGCCCGCCAACGTGACGATCCGGTTTGACGATGTGCGGACCTCGCTTGCCAAGGAGATGTACGACCTGCGCGTAGCCCAGAAGATTCCCGATGCGTTCACGGAGATGCGCAATCGCGCGAAGCCGAACAAGGTGCTGGACAACACGGGATCGCCGTCGACGAGCATGGTGTCGGCGGATGGGCCGCCGCTGTCGAGTCCTGGGCCGATCATCCTGCCGAAGTCGGACGTGAAGATTCCGGCGCCCCCGGTGCCGGGCGCGGTGACGCCGCCGTCGGGCGAGGCGACGCCGCTGCCGCCGGCGCTGCCGCCGACCGGCGTCATCCTGCCGAAGGCCATCGCGCCGCCCGCGCCTATCGTCCCGCCGATGCCCCCCATGCCGATGCTGACGCCCGAAAAGAAGCAGTAAGGTCATTCCTCGCCGCTTGCGGCACAGCAAACGCGCAGCGTCGCGCGAGCGCTGAACCGCAAGCGGCGATATTCTTTTCGACAGCGCATCCTGTAGCGGAAGTCGCCAGACTTCCGTGGTTTGTGCAACATGCCAAAACCGGAAGTCTGGCGACTTCCGCTACATGGGCGCAGTCAAGTCTTTTGATTCCGGAGATTCCGCACATGTTGTCGCGCCGATTCTCGATCTGCGTACTGGCCGGCTTGCTCAGCGCACCTGTACTGCACGCCCAGAGCGTCAACCTCACCGAAGCGCCGCTTGCCGATCGCTGTGTCCGCAATGAGCTGGTCATGGACCTCGACGGCAAGATCAGCATCAAACAAGACGGCAAGGACATTTCCTTCCCGCAGAAAGCCCAGGCGAAGCACGTTTTCGTCGAACGTTTCCTCGACGCGGCCTCCGTCGTCGCCGACAAGGCAGTTCGGCAATACGCCACGGCCGAATCGACGCTCACGTTCAACAACAACGATTCGTCCAAGCGGTCGCTGCGGGCCGATCGCCGCTTCCTTGTGACGCAGCGGCTCAAGGGCCAGGTCGTCACGTTCAGCCCCGATGGCGCGATGACGCGCGACGAGGTCGAACTCACCGAGCACTTCGACACCATGGCCGTCGCCGGCCTCTTGCCGGGTAAGACGCTCGAAGTCGGCAAGACCTGGTCCATCCCCAACAGCGTCGTGCTTTCGCTCTGTGAACTCGACGGCGTCACCAGCCAATCGCTTGAGGGAACGCTCGAAACCGTCAAGGACGACATCGCCCTGGGTAAGATCGTCGGCAAGGTCCAGGGCATCAACCTCGGCGCCGAGGTCGTGATGCAGATCAACGCCCGCTTCGCGTTCGACGTCAAGGCCCAGCGGATCACGACCGTGGAATGGAAGGAATCCGACGTTCGCCAGCAAGGCCCGATCACGCCCGCCCTCACCGCGGAAGTGACGATCAATCTGACGCGCACGCCCATCGCCGAGCCGGAATCGCTCAACAAGCTCGCGCTCTTGAAGGTGCCGACGACCGCGACGCCGCCGAGCGAGCTGACCGGCATCGTTCATCAGGATGCGAAGAAACGATTCTCGCTCAAGTATGCGCGCGACTGGCACGTCACCAGCCCCGAGGACAGTCCGCAACTCGTGATGCGCCACCTCGAACGCGGCGACTTCATCGCCCAGGTGACCGTGACCGCGTGGAAAAAGGTCGATCCGAAGAATGTCATCACCCTGAAGGACTTTGCCGAGGAGATGGCGAAGACGCCCGGATGGGCCGAGGACAAGGAGATCGAACGCAAGCAGGTCACGGAGATCGCCAAGGGTCATCACGCCGTCTACCGCGTTGCCGCCACTGGCGAGCTCGACGGCGTCCGCACGGTGCAGTACTTCTACCTCGTCGTCGGAGCGCAGGGCGATCAACTGCTCGTGACGTTCTCGGTGGTGCCGCAACACATCGCCCGCATCGGCGTACGCGACCTGGAGCTGGTGCGCGAGATCGTGTTTCCGTGATTGTGAGCCCGACGCGCAAGCGAGGGCCGCCCTCGCTTGCGCGTCGGGCTCAGTTCATTTCTCAAATCGCAGCAACTCACCGGCGCCCGGCGCGAGCTGGACATTGAATTGTCCGTTCGTTGAGTCCAGCAACTCCCATTGCCGCCCGGTTCGATTGAACACGCGCACCTTGCCGACATCCTTGGTCATTCGCAGAGTGACCTGCTGTTCCAGATAGGCATTGTGATTCGCCACGAAAATCGCGTCGCGCTTGGCGTCGTCCTGGAAGACGCCGAGGAGAAACTCCCCGGCCATCGGCTGCAGCCAAAAGTCCTTGGGAAACGCGTGTCCCGTCAGGCCCGGCGGCATGGTCGGGCCATCCTTGATCCGCTCGTTGTTCAGCGTCGTGCGGATCGTCGTCGTATAGATCGCCGTCGGATGACTCAGCTTCGTCAGTTCCTTTGCCAGCGGCCCGATCTGCCTCTGCACGCGAATGATGTCTCGGCCGATCTCGGTCCACTCGTGGGTCTTGCGGTCGATCATGTCGTCGGCGAGGAACCAGAGGATGCCCCGAAGGCCGCAAGCGATGCCGGTGTTGGCGGAGTAGAGGCTGCGATTGAAGTTGCCCTTGCCGGGCAGTCCCGAGGTGCAGGACAGCCAGGTATAGAAGACGGCATCGCGTTCCTTGGCCCAGGCCGAATACGCAAGGAGATGCGGGAAGTGCTGAGCGGTGCCGCGCTTCCAGTGGAAGTCGTAGTAGCCGAATACGTCGGGGTTGCTCAGTCCCTTCATGCCGACAGTGCGATAGGTGCCGCAGAAGGCGGGATGCGTCGGGTCCCAGGTGCGGACGTTGCGGATGTCGCGCAGCCGGCCCTCGACGCTTTTGCCGAACGGATCGTTCCAGATGTTGTAGCCCCAGACGTCGGCGTTATCGCGCAGCTTCGCGCACAGGGCCTCGGCGCCTTTGGGGTTCTTGTAGACGTGATGGTTTTCAATCAGCAGATCGACCATCATCTTGACGCCGTGCTTCTTGCACAGAGCCAGGCGTTTGTCGGCGTGCGGGCAATGAATGACGTTGAAGCCGGCGTCCTTGATTCTCTTGAGCAAATCCTCGAACCGCTCGTCCTCGGCCGGCATCTTGTCGGCGGAGTAGCCGTAGGAGAAGACGAGGGCGAATTCGGCAGGCTTCGCACAACGCTGCTTGTCGAGCTTGTCGTCAGGTTGCGCGGACGCGGTCCATGCGGCCGCAAGCAGAACCAGGATCGAGGAACCACCGCGTGTCATGTTCATGGCACCAGTTTCTCGTGAATGCGAATCAAGAAATGCTGATTCTCCTCGATCTCGATCAGCACTTGCTGCCCGACCAGCGTGGCATTGACGACGCCGCGCACGCGAAACCGTTCCTCGGCGCCGACGACCCGGCCGCGCGTCGCATCGAACAGGATGACGCCCTCGGCTTGCTGCGTCTGGAAGTTGGCGTTGTCGACTTTCATCAGGCCGACCATGCCGGCGCCGGGCGCTTTGTACGCAAGCTGCAACCCGTAGGCGACCTTGTGCTGATTGGCTTGCTTGCCGAGGTAGAGGTAGTGAATCTGGCCTGACCAGGAGCCGAGCGAGCCCCAGTTGTGCTTCATCGGCTTCGACCAGCGCTCGTTGACCTTGAGCGGCTGGTCCATCTGGAAGAACGTCGCCTGTGCCAGCTCTTTCCAGCCGTCGCGATCGAGCAGCGAGATCATCTGCATGCCCATGCCGCCGGCGGCTTGAAAGGCCGCGATCTTCGGGTTGTCCTCGACACCTTCGAATTTCGTGACGTCCATCTTCGGCCCAAGTTCGAGCTTGTAGGTCGTGCCCGGCATCTTGGCGACGGCGGCGGTCGCGACCGCTTTCGTCAAATCGTCGGCCGCGAGCAGCTTGGCCGACTCAATCCTCTGCTCGACGACCAGTGAACCGTCGGCGTTGACCTTCTTGACGCTGAAGCGCGAGACGATCCGGTACCGCAACTGCGAAGTGAACGGAATGCCGGCGACCTTGAAGTTGGGTTGTTGCGCGACCATCAACTCCTGGAAGAAGACGTCGTTCTCCTTCAAGCGCCACACGAGCTTGAGCGGCTCCATCACGTTCGGCTTCTTCTCGACGACCTTCGGCAACGGCTCCTTGATCGGCGGCAGCAAGAATGGGTTCGGCAGCTCTCCCTCCTGCTTGACCGGCTCGATCAACGCCACCTCCGGCAGCTTCGGCTTGACCGGCTCGATGACCTTCGGCAGCTCGATGTACGGGTTGGAGGGAAAGGGCGTGCGTAGGGGCGGCCATTCCTTTTCCTCGACGACTGGCTTCTTCGGTGGCGACGGCGGTTCGATGGGGCGCTTAAGTTCCGGTTGCGGGTCCGGCGTACGGGCGATCGGTGGCATCTCGGTCGGCGTTTCGCGCGTCATCGACCAGATCAGCCAGCCGCCGCCGCTGATCAAGAGCAGCACAACGCCGGCCGCGAGCAAGAGCCAACCGGGTCGCGCAGACGAGGGCAAAGCGACGGGTTGCACCATCGGCTTCGGCATCGGCGTCGCCAGCACGCCCATTGCCGGAACCGTCATCGTCTTGCCACAGCCGGCGCACGCGAACGATCGGCCTGCCATCGTGTTGGCGATGGTTTGCTGTCGGCCGCAGGTGCAGGTCAGCGTGATCGGCATGGGAATTATCATAACAAATCGACGCGCGGCTTGGGAACAAGATTGTTTGTACAATATCGAACACATCCGTAATTCAGCGAGGATACACTCATGCGAACCGGCATCCTGGTGTCCGCCTTGATTTCTTTGGTCGCGTTGCCGACGACGCTGCCCGCACAGATGCCGCCGATCAAGATTCTCTTTCTCGGCGACAACGGGCATCACAAACCCAACGATCGCTTTCGCCAATTGCAGCCGGTGCTCGAAAAACGCGGCATCGAGCTGACGTACACCGCCACGGCCGACGCGCTCAACGCCGAGACGCTCGAACGCTACGACGCTCTCTTGATCTACTCCAACCTCACCAAGATCACGCCCGAACAGGAATCGGCGCTCCTTGACTACGTGGCATCCGGCAAGGGGTTCATCCCGTTGCACTGCGCGTCCTACTGCTTCCTCAACTCGCCGAAGTACATCGAGCTGGTTGGCGCCCAGTTCAAGTCGCACGGCGTCGGCACCGTGCGCACGACGATTGCGGAACCAGGCCATCCGATCATGAAGGGTTTCGCTGGCTTCGAGAGCTTCGATGAGACTTACGTCCACACCAAGCACAACGAGAAGGACCGCATCGTCCTCGAATATCGCAGCGACAAGAAGACGAAGGAGCCATGGACGTGGGTGCGCACGCACGGCAAGGGCCGCGTCTTCTACACCGCGTGGGGCCACGACGAACGCACCTGGAGCAACGCCGGCTTCCAGGATCTCGTCGAGCGCGGCATCCGCTGGGCCGTCAACATCGGCGAGCCCAGCCCCGTAAGGGGCCGGTTGACGCCCCCCGAGATGACGAAGATCGCCAAGGACCTCGAGCCGTTCGAATACAAGGACGCGAGGATTCCGTTCTATCCGAAGTTCGGCGGCAAGGGGGGACCGTTGACCAAGATGCAACAGCCGCTCGATCCCGCCGAATCGATGAAGCACATCGTCCACCCGACCGACTTCGAGCTGAAGCTGTTCGTCTCGGAGCCGAAGATCAAGCGGCCCATCTGCATGAACTGGGACGAACGCGGCCGGCTGTGGATCGCCGAGTCGGTCGATTATCCGAACAACCGCCAACCGCAAGGACAGGGCAACGACCGCATAGTCATCTGCGAGGACACCAAGGGGACCGGCGTCGCCGACAAGTTCACCGTCTTCGCGGACAAGCTGTCGATCCCGACGGGCTTCACTTTCGCCCATGGCGGCATCGTTATCGTCCAGGCCCCGCACACCCTGTTCCTGCGCTCCAGCAAGGGCAACGACGTCTGCGACGAACGCAAGATCCTCTTCAGCGGCTGGGGCGCGGGCGACACCCACGCCGGCCCGAGCAACCTGCACTACGGCTTCGAC
>JACQFG010000102.1 GCA_016200155.1 Planctomycetota bacterium
CCGCAAATGTTCGGCCCACCGGTCGGTATGGTCCGTTCCGGCGACGGCGAAGTTGGTACCCCGGCCAACTCCGAGGGCAACTGCCGCTCGATCTACCTGCAAGTGCGCCGCTCGCGGCCGTTGACGTTCCTGCAGCTCTTCGACCAGCCGGTGATCGAGACGAACTGCACGCGCCGCGAGATTTCAACGGTCGCGTCGCAAGCATTGACGCTGCTCAACAGCGACTTCATGACGAAGAAAGCCGAAGCGTTCGCCGACCGCGTCCTCAAGGAAGGCGCGAAAGAGCCCGCCAGCCACGCTCTTCGCTTAGCGTTCGCCCGTTCACCGACGGACGCGGAATCGCGCCTGTTCGCGACGTTCCTCGAACAGCAAACGCAGCATCACGCCAAGGCAACGCCGGCCGAGGCGCGGCGTCGCGCCGTCGCGGACCTGTGCCACATGCTGCTGAGCGCGAATGAGTTTGCGTACATTGATTAGCATCGCATAGAATGAACCAAGGCCAGGTGCATTCTTGGAGGTATGAGATGAGCCAGATTGAAGCGATTTATCGGCACGGCGTGTTCGAGCCATTGGGTCCGGTCGATTTGAAGGAAGACCAGCGCGTGCGATTGAGTATCGAGACGACGGAGAAAGAAACAATTGACGCGTGGCTTGAGCGTGTGCGTGCCCTTCACGCGCAGATTCTCAGCCGGCGCGGGGGAGAACCCCTTCCCGACAGTACGCCCGGAATTGCTGAGGATCGCCTGCGATGAATGATGTCGTGGTGGACAGCAGCGTTGTCGCAAAATGGGTGCTTGTGGAGCCTGATTCCGCGCACGCCTTGCGTTTGACAACGGAAATTCCAGCGGCAGGCGGACGACTTGTTGTTCTCGATCTTGTCCTGCCTGAAGTCGGCAACGCGATCTGGAAATCTCATCGTCAGAAGGCGATCACAATCGACGAAGCGAGAAAGGCGCTTGCCGAGTTGCAGAGTTTTCCCTTTCACTTTGAGCCGGCCGCGCGCCTGATGGATGAAGCATTCGAGATCGCGGTAAAGTATGGCCGCGCGTTTTATGACGCCTTGTTCGTCGCGCTCGCTCAGGACTTGGGAGTCATAGGCGTGACGGCCGACGAACCGCTGTACAACACGACCCACGCGGATTTTCCGCAGATCGTGTTGCTGCGGGATTGGCCTTGATCGATCGCGCCATTGCTGCTGATTTGTGCCGCGAATGTACTGCCCTTATAGGAAGCGACGCGTGAAAGTTTTTTTACTATGGCATGTCCACCAACATCCAGTTGGGGAAGAGGACGAATGCCTCATCGGCATCTATTCGTCACTGGAAAATGCTGAGCAGGCTAAACAAAGATCGTTACGCTTGCCCGGATTTCGCGATGTCCCGGATGGTTTCGGCATTTACCCCCATACGGTTGATCTGGATGGTTGGACGGAAGGATATGTAACAGATACGTACGAAAAACTTCTGCGTGAATCCATTGAAAGAGGCGACGTTTCATAAAGAACGTGCGAACGAGCATGAATCAATTCCTTTCCCGTCGCGAAGTCCTCTCCACGCTCGGCGGCGGTTTCGGCGGGCTTGTGCTCGCGTCGCTGCTCAAGGCGGATGTGCCTTCAACCGGCCCCTCCCGGGGCTCGGCTCGCCCGCCGCACTTCGAACCCAAGGCTCGCGCCGTCATTCAGCTCTTCATGCACGGCGGGCCGAGCCATGTCGATTTGCTCGATCCGAAGCCGACGCTCGATCGCTATGATGGACAGGCCCCGCCGCCGGAAGTCGCCGACGACGAACGGCTCACCGGCAATTTGCTCAAGTCGGCGTTTCGCTTTCGGCGCCATGGCCAGTCGGGGCTCGAATTTTCCGATGCCTTCAGGCACATCCCGCGGCATGCGGACAAGATCGCCGTCGTGCGCTCCATGTTCACCGAGCATCGCAATCACGAACAGGCTTGCTGGATGATGCACACCGGCATGATCATCGCGGGCCGGCCGTCGATCGGTTCGTGGGTCGCCTACGCCCTGGGCAGCGAGAATCAGAACCTGCCCGCCTACGTCGTCCTGCCCGATCCGCGCGGGCTGCCCGTCGACGGCATTCGCAACTGGTCGAGCGGGTGGATGCCGCCGATCTATCAGGGCATGCAATTTCGCTCCGAGGGAATGCCGGTACTGAACCTGCGGCCGCGGACGCCGAGACCGGAAGGGGTTGACGCGAGCCGCATGCGCTTGCTGGAGGAATTGAACGGCCAGCACCGCGCCGCCCGGCCCGACGAGCTGGAACTCGATGCTCGCATCGCCAACTTCGAGATGGCCGCCCGCATGCAGCTCTCCGCCGGCGACGCTCTCGACATCAATCAGGAAACCCCCGCGACGCAACGGCTCTACGGCCTCGACAATCCGACGACGCGCGCCTACGGCACCCGCTGCCTGATGGCCCGCCGCCTCGTCGAACGCGGCGTCCGCTACATTCAGCTCTTCATGGCCGGCCAGCCGTGGGATACGCACAACAACAACACGGCCGGCACCCGCAGCGTTTGCGAACAGACCGATCTCCCCGTCGCCGGCCTGCTGACCGACCTCGCCCAGCGCGGCCTGCTCGATTCCACGCTTGTCTTCTGGGGCGGCGAATTCGGCCGAACCCCCGGCGCCCAGAATCGCGATGGCCGCGATCATCACCCCTACGGCTTCAGCGTCTGGCTTGCAGGCGGCGGCATCCAGGGCGGCCAGGTCCACGGCGCCACCGACGACTTCGGCTACCATGCCCGCGTCGATCGCACGAGTTGTGCCGACCTCCACGCCACCATGCTGCACCAGCTCGGGCTCGACTATGCCCGGCTGGCGTATCATCGCCATGGCCGCGACGAGCGGCTGACCGACGTCGCCCAGCCGCGCTTGCTGCGGCGGCTGATCGGATAGCCGTGCACGAGACGATCCCGGCGAGCCGAGCCCCGTGAGGGGCCGGTTGCAGGTGCGGCATGATATTCGCAAGTCATGACTTCACACCTTACCGTTGTCATCTTCAACCGGGCCCTCACGGAGCTAGGCTCGCCGGGAGGTCATCGATGCCAAAAGGATCATCCTGGTTTGATCGCCTGGCCAAAGTCTCGGCCCGTGTGACGGGACAGCCGATCGGATTTGCGCTCGCCATCTTCATCGTCCTTGCCTGGGTGGTGACCGGCCCCTATTTCCATTTCAGCGACACCTGGCAGCTTGTCATCAACACCGGCACCACCATCGTGACGTTCCTGATGGTCTTCCTCATCCAGAGCACGCAGAACCGCGACACCGCCGCCATCCACATCAAGCTCGACGAACTGATCCGCGCCGTGCAAGGCGCTCACAACGCCCTGCTCGACCTCGAAGAACTTGGGGAAACCGACCTGGCCACGATCCGCGCGAGCTACGAGAAGATCGCCGCCGTTGCCCGCGAGGAGCTGCGCAAGGGCAAGCCCGATGTTGGAACGCCGGATGTCGAGTAGAACGGCGGCACCAGTCCGTAAAGAGTCCATCAGCGACCCACCTCCGCAATGCAATACAAAAACCGCTCGCCGCGCAGGAAAAGGTCGCCCCCCGCAAGCGCCGGCGATGCGCTGATGCGGTCGTCGAGCCGGTTGACGGCGAGCATCTTGGGGTTCTCGTCGCCGTGGCTCATCACCTGCGTGACGCCGTCGAGGCTGACGACGTAAATCCGGTTCGCGGCGCCGACGGGGGATGCGTAGGCGTTCTTGATCGCCTGCAGCCGAAATGGGCCGCCCTGATCCTCGCCCGTCTTGACATCGAGGCGCGAGACGAGGCCCTGGTAATGCTGTAGCGTGTAGAGCGAGTCGCCGTACAAGAGCGGCGACGGCACATACGGACAGCCGCGCCGTCGGCTCCAGAGCACCTGCTTGCTGTCGGTGACGTCTCCCCTGGCGCCGTCGAGCTTGATGGCGAGCAGGTTGCGCGTGTCGTAGCTGCTGCCGGAAAAAACGACGCCGTTCGCCGCGACGGAGGACGCGACGATGTTGGACGACAGGCCGGCGCATTCCCAGAGAACGGCACCGCTGGCGAGGTCGTAGCCGCGCAGCCGCTTGGTGCCGGGGACGATCACCTGGACCTTGCCGGCGTGCTCGACGATGATCGGCGTCGACCATGAGGAATCCTCTGGCCGGCCGACGCGCCAGCGCTGTTTGCCGGTGCGTTTGTCGAGCGCGATGAGAAACGATTGTTCTTCGTGGTCCCAGTTGACGACGAGCGTGTCGCCGTGCAGGGCCGGGGAGCTGCCCTCGCCGTGGCCGTGCTTGGTGTGCATCTCGCCGAGACTCTTCTTCCAGACGAGCTTGCCGTTCATGTCGAGACAATAGAGGCCGCGCGACCCAAAGAATGCGAAGACATATTCGCCATCGGTGACCGGCGAATTCGACGCCAGGCTCGCAGTGACGTGCCCGGGTTCGTGCGGCAGGTCCTTGTGCATGGCTTGCTGCCAGAGGATCTTGCCGTCCTTGCGGTTGACGGCGACGACCACATACTCGTGCTGCCGGGTCATCGCAAGATTGTCGTGAGCGCCGGCGCGCGGCGGCAGACGCGGCATCACCTCGTCGCCTTGCGGGATCGCCGTCGTCAAGATGATGCGTTCGCCCCAGACGATCGACGTCGAGTGCCCCTTGCCCGGGATGACCGTCTTCCAGCGGACATTCTTGTTGTCGCCCCATTCGATCGGCGGATTGGCGTCCGGCGCGACGCCCGTGCCGAGCGGCCCGCGCCATTGCGGCCAATTCTGGGCAATGCTGCAATCGGCGGCGGCGAAGATCGCGACGCAAGCGAGCAATAGCCGGCGGGAAAGCGCGTTCATAAGTCCTCCTTCGAGCGACTGATAGCGGGCCGTGTGGTCGTTTGCTGGCGATGCGTTTCATTCATTTCACCACCC
>JACQFG010000103.1 GCA_016200155.1 Planctomycetota bacterium
TGGAAGCAAGAAATATGTTGGCGCGCGTTCAGTACTGAGCCCGAAGCGCAAGCGAGGGAGCGCCATCCCTCGCTTGCGCTTCGGGCTCAGACTCACGCGCCCGCCTCGCCTTCGTTGAGGTCGCTCTCCGAAAGCAGGGTGAAGCCGTTTTGCTGAAGATGCTGCGATGACGTTTCGATTTCCTCGACGTGGATCGCCAGCGCCGCCCGGCCGCCGAAACCGGCCATCAGCGGATAGGCGTAATGGATGCTGATTTCCGCCTGCAAGAGCGCTTTGCAAATCTGCAGGAGTGGCTGCGGTCCCTCCGGCAGCGTCACCACGAGCAGATCGCTTTCGGTGAAGGGGAGATTGGCTTGCTCGAAGATTTCGTAAGCCCGCTCGGGATCGCTGAGCACCAGCCGGACGATGGCGCAATCGGTGGAATCGACGACGGTCAGGGCGATGATGCGGTTGTCGGTGGTTTCGAAACGGCGCACGACATTCAGCATGGCGCCGAGCCGGTTTGCCAGGAACACGTTGAATTGTCGAACGCTGGGCCAATCGCGCCCGCGCGCGGTGGCAAAGCTGACGCCTTCCCCCTCATCGCCGCCGTAACTCATGGTCGCTCCTTGCGTGGAATTGGTTGTGGTTACTATAAACCAATTCGCGCTCGCGCACCAGAGTTATTCTGCCGACCGTATGAAAGCTCACGCAAAGGCGCGAAGGCGCAAAGAGAATCTTCTTTGCGCCTTCGCGCCTTTGCGTGAGCTTCTTGGAGTCAGGTTCGCAATTTGCACATGGTCACGCAGTTGCCGATTTCGTTGTACTCGACCCACGTCATGTAGTAGCCCATCAGCAACACCCCTCGGCCGCCGGGGCGCTGGAGGTTAGCGGGTTCGAGCGGGTCGGGGACTTTTTCCGGGTTGAAGCCGCGGCCCTCGTCCTCGATCTGGACGGTGAATTGCAGCAGCGAGGCGTGATAGCGGACGCGGACCATCTTGGTCGAGTCGCCGCGATGGCCGTGCTTGACGGCGTTGACGAGGGCTTCCTCCAGGGCCAGGCGGACGCCGAAGATTTCCTTTTCGGTGAAGCCGAGATCCTCGAGCTCGTCGAGGATTCGACCCAAGACCATGGGCATTTCGGTGAGGCTGCGCATGCCGATGCGCTGCCACGCGGCGGTTTCGACGTCGTTGATCATGACTGCGACCTGGCGGGCGAATTGAGATAGCGCCGGGACAAGCGACCGCTGGAAATGCCGCACTCTCCGTTGGCAGCGAAAGGGCGAGTCGGACACGGATCGCTTTAGGTGAATAATCTTAGCGAATCGGCGCGACGGACTGCAATCGGGCTTCCCCTTGACTTCACCTACCGAAAAATCCGCGGCGAGACGTCGGGCCAAGGCCGGCGCTGGGCGCGATAAAACCTTATGCAATTGTAAACCAATAGGACTATTTTACCTTGCCATCCGGCAAGTCGCCGATCTGGTCGAACAGGTGCGACAGCGACGCGGTCAGCTTGCGGAAATCGCCGGCATGGAGGCTCTCGTTGGGGGCGTGGGCCTTGCTGAGCGGGTCTTCGATGCCCAGGAGCAACGCCGGGGCGCCGCCGAAGAGTTCGGCGAGTGGGCCGACGAAGCCGATGGAGCCGCCGCAGCCGATCGGCATCGGCTTGACGCCGAAACCTTTCTTGAGCGCTTTCTGAGCGGCGGTGAAGGCCGGGCCGGTCGGGTCGGTCATCCACCATTTCATCTTCGCGGTCGGCTTGACCTCGACCTTCACGCCCCACGGCGGGTCCTTGACCAGCACTGCCTTGATCTGTTCGTAGGTCTCTTCGGGATCCATATCGGGTACGATTCGGCAGCTCACGTACGCCTGCGCCGACGGCAACACCTGGTTCGACTTGTTGCGCATCGAGCTGGCTTCCTGAACGATGACCGTGATGGACGGTTGACGCCAGGTCGCCTCGTTGGGCGAAACGTTTCTCGCCAGCGCCAGTTCGACGCCCTCGAGGACTCCCTGGTCGCTGCGCCACTTGGCCTCGTCGCCGCCGACCTTCTTGGCAGCTCGTTTTTCGGGCCCGGTCATCTTGCGGACCTTGTCGTAGATGCCGGGGATCGGCAGCTTCTTGTGGCCCCAGTAGAGGCGCGACAAAATCACGTTGAGCGCGATCGCCGCATCCGCGAGGACGCCGCCCGCCATGCCGGAATGCACCGGCGCCGTGGCCGTGCGCACCTGGATGTGCAGTTCGACGATGCCGCGCAGGGCATAGGTGAGGCACGGCAAGCCGATCTCGACGTTCTCCGTGTCGCACACGACGATGACATCGGACATCAAGCGGTCCTTGTTCTCGACGAAGAAGTCCTGCAGATTGGCCGAGCCGACTTCCTCTTCGCCTTCGACAAGCATCTTGACGTTGACCGGCAGGCTTCCGCTCGTCTTGAGGTGCGACGCGATGGCGCCAAGCTGCGTGACGATGGCGCCCTTGTCGTCCGCCGCTCCGCGGCCATAAAGCCGGCCGTCGCGCTCCGTCAACGTCCACGGCTCCGAGAGCCAATCCGCTTCGAAGCCCTTGACCGGCTGCACGTCGTGGTGAGCGTACAAAAAGACAGTCGGCTTACCCGGCGCCCCGAGCCATTCCCCGTAGGCGTACGGGTTGGAAGCGCCGGTCTTGAGGACCTGCACGTTGTTGAGGCCGGCAGAGCGCATCTGTTCGCACGTCAGGTCGGCGCACTGGTTGAGCTCATTCGCATGCTCACCGTCGGTCGAGATGCTCTGGATGCCGACGAGCTTGCCGAGATCGCCGATGAGGTTCGCGTCGTTTTGCTCGAGCCACTTCGTGGGTTGCATGGTGTCTCCGTTATTGCCGCTGGCGGTATGGCAATGCGAGCCTGCTACGCCGCAAGCGGCTGGAATGGCGGTCTACTTTTTCCAGCGCAACTGCACCTCGACGCCCTGCGGAAAGTATATGTCCGGCCGATTCACATGGTCTGCAAGCGAGCCGATATTTCGGCAATAGGTGACGACAAGCTGCCCGTCGCGCTCGGCGAGTTCGGGGTGAGCCTTGGCGCCGTACTGGAATATCTTCTTATCCGTTTCGGGACACTTGTAAACGACGATCGGCTTCGTCCAGGGACCTTGCGGCTGGAACGCATGACGAACCGCGACATTGCGGCCGAGGCCGAATTGGGTGTAGGTGGCGACGTAGCCGGGAATGCCGCGGACCTTGGTGACGGTGAACTCCGCCGGCGCATCGCCGAAGAGAGCAACGAGCTTGACTGGTTGCTTCCGCCAGCCGTCGTCGCACCAGTATTCCCAGTCAGCGCGATTCATCCGCGCCAGTTTTTTCTTCTCGATCCGCGCGACGGCGAGCGGATTGCTGAACGGCTTCGACTGGCTGGCGGGGAACAGTCCGTAAGCGTAAAGGTAGTCGCCTTCCAGCACCGCTGCGACGCCGAGCCGCGGTTGGTCTTTGTCATCGGACAGGCGATAGCGTTCGACCTTCCACGCGGTCGGCTCATCGAGCGGATTGGCGATCTGCAGGAACTCGTTGTGGAACCAGTCGAACTGAAAGCCCGGCGCTCCCTTCTCCTGCCGGCGCACGAGCTTGCAGAAGAGATAGAGCTTGCCGTCAACGACACCGCCGTCGCCGGGCCAGTACCAGGTGTCCTTGTCGAGCGGCTTCAGGATGGAGTCGGGGCCCTTGTCGTTCTTCGCCCAGAAGAACTTGAGCGGTTCGTCGGGCTTCGTCAGCGATTGCCAGGCGAACGTGTTATTGACCATGCGCGACTTGACGCGCTTGCCGTTCTCGATCTGCCCGATCCAGGTGTCCGCGAAGAGCCAGAGGGTGCGGTCCTTGCTGAGCACGATGGACTGAGCGCCGTCGCCGCCGGTCCAGCCGTCCGTTTGCGCGAACCGCTTGGTCAAGCTCGGCAACGGCTTGGCCTCGACGAACTCGAGCGCACCGGCATCGAATTGAACGACGCAACAGAGGACGCCAAGAAACGTGCCCATGAATCGTTTCTCCTGTCTTCGTTTAGCGCCCGCAGGACCGCGCCGGCGACAGAATCGCGCAATCGAAAATCACGTCGGCAGCTTCGGCACCAACGGACTCGGCGCCAACCGCTTCTCGCACCATGCCGCGGTGCTAAACAGCAAGTCCTCGCGGTTCGGCCCCCCGACGAGCTGGATCGCCAGCGGCAGCCCGTCTGCATAGTAGCCGGTCTGGATAGAGATCGTCGGCAACCCTGTGTAGCTCCAAGGCGAGTTGAACGCGGGATCGCCGGTAGTGTCGGCAAGCGGGGCGGGGCCCGTTGTTGCGGGGCAGAGAAGGACAACGTCGTTCATGAGCAGACGATGCATGGCGCCTTCGGTTTCCCGCTGATGCTCTTTGGTGCGAGCGTATTCCGGGGCCGAGCAGCTCAGGCCCTCTTTCAGCAACTGAGTGATGCGCGGCCCATAATCCACGGGATGCTGCCGCAGTCGCGCTTCGTGATACTGCGCACCTTCCACAGCCATCACGATGCGGTGACGTTGAATGATGTCCGCGAACCCCGTCGGCAACGCAAACTCCTGTAATTCGGCGCCATCTTCGCTAAAGCGGTGTGTAATTTCGTCCATCATTTCGCGAACGTTGTCGTCCGCTCGTTCCTCGAACAACTGGCGAAGCCGGCCGAAACGAGGCTGACTTGTGGCGACTGCCGCATTTTCGACAAAGTTGGACACCTTCTGCCAGTAAGGGGAGGCAATCGATCCGCGCAGCAAAAGGGCCAGGTCCATTACATTCTGCGCCATGGGTCCGGGGTGGTCCATGGAATGTGCAAGCGGCATGATACCGTCCAGCTTGAGAAGGCCATACGTCGGCTTGCACCCCGCGATGCCGCAGTAGGACCGGCCAATCGAAGACATCGTAGATATCTTTCACGCCGATCGGGATGCCGTGCAGCGGCCCGCGATAGCGGTTCTTCGCCAGCTCGTCGGTGAGCCGTTTCGCCTCGGCCATGGCGTAGTCGCGATCGACGAACACCCAGGCGTGGACGTACTTCTCCCAGCGGTCGATGGCGTCGAAGCATTGCTGCACGAGATCGATCGGCGTGACGCGTCGGCCCTTGATCGCCTCGGCCGCTTCGTGAATCGTTTGGATCATTGTTCCCCTCAAGCCCGCAGGTGAGGTACTCCGAACCTGCGTGGGTGTCGCATGGTCGATGATGGAAGGTCAATGTACAGTGAATGTGATACGACTTGCACGAAAAATTTGGATCGACGCATGACCAAAATCGCAATCCTCGGCGGCACCGGCTACACCGCGCTCGAGCTGATCAAAATCCTGCTGCGACACCCGCACGCCGAGATCGTCGCCGTTACTTCACGTGACGAGAAGATGCCCGCCGTTGCCGAATCGCATCCGAGTCTGGCCGGCCGCATCAAGCTGCGCATGGAGCCGTTCGACGTCGATAAACTGGTCGCCAAGGGAGTCGAGTGCGTCTTCGGCTGTTTGCCGCACGGGGCGAGCAGCGACGCCATCGCGCCGCTGTTGAAGCGCGGGATGCGCGTCATCGACCTGAGCGCCGACTCTCGGCTGCGCGATCCGAACGTCTACGCCCAGTGGTACGGCGAAAGCCATCACGACTTGGCGAACCTCGCGAAAGCAGTCTACGGCCTGCCCGAGATCTATGGCGACGACATCAAGTCGGCCCAACTCGTCGCCAACCCCGGCTGCTATCCGCAGACCGGCATCCTCGGCCTCGCCCCGCTCGTTGCCGGCAAGTACGTCGGCCTGAAGGACATCATCATCGACGCCAAGTCCGGCGTCTCCGGCGGCGGACGAACCCCGAAGCTAAACTTCCACTTCCCAGAATGCAATGAATCGGTCGTCGCCTATGGAGTCGGCACTCATCGCCACACACCGGAGATAGAGCAGGCATTGTCCGACGTGGCCGGCGAAGCGGTCGAGGTGATCTTCACGCCGCACCTGATCCCGATGGATCGCGGCATCTTCACGACGATCTACGCCACCCCGCACCGCGCCTTCACGGAGTCCCAGTTGCTCGACCTGTATCGCGCCTACTATGCGAACGCCCCCTTCGTGCGCGTCACCAGCCAGGTGCCGGCGACGAAGGACAGCACTCACAGCAACTTCATCGACATGACCGTGCGCGTGGTGCGCGGCCGCATCGTCGTCCTGGTCGCGGAGGACAACCTGGTGCGCGGCGCCAGCGGCGTGGCGGTGCAGAACTTCAATCGGATGTATGGGTATGAGGAGAAGGCGGGATTGCAGTAGTTCAAATATTCCGATCCTCGTTTAGCGCCCGCATGGCGCCGCGCGGGCGCTAAACGAAGAAGGAGAATCCAATATGGACAAATCCGAAGTCGCCGCCGTCCTCGAAGAGATCGCCGTTCTGCTCGAACTGCAGGGCGAGAATCCTTTTCGCGCGAACGCCTACGCCAGGGCCGGCCGCGCCATCGCGCAACTTGAAACCAACATTGCCGACATCGTCGCGGCCGGCACGCTCGGCGACATCCCCGGCATCGGCGAAACGCTGCGCGATAAGATCACTCTCCTCGTCACCACCGGCAAGCTGCCCTTTTACGACGACCTCAAAGCCAAGACTCCGCCCGGCTGGCTCCAGATGCTGCGACTGCCCGGCATGGGGCCGAAAAAGGTCAAGCTCCTCAGCGATCAGCTCGGCATCGACGATCTCGCCAAACTCAAGGAAGCCTGCGACAAAGGCACGGTCGCCAAGCTCAAAGGGTTCGGCGCCAAGACGCAGGCGAATATCCTCGAAGGGCTCGCCTTCCTCGATCAGATGGGCAATCGCGTTCGTCTCGATCAGGCCATGATGATTGCCGAGAGCATCGTCGCCGAGTTGAAGAAGATCCCCGGCATCCATCGCATGGAGCTGTGCGGCAGCGTGCGCCGGCGCAAGGAAACCATCCGCGACATCGACATCCTCGTCAGCGCCAACGATGCTGCTCCCATCATGGACGCCTTCGTCAAGCTGCCGAACGTGCAAAAGGTGGTCGGCCACGGCGAGACGAAATCGAGCGTGACGATGACGGGCGTCGATCACAACATGGCCCGCGTGCTCATCAACGCCGATCTGCGCGTCGTCAGCGACAAGCAGTTCCCCTTTGCGCTCAACTACTTCACCGGCTCGAAGGAGCACAACATCCGCCTGCGGCAACGGGCGATCGACTACGGCTACAAGCTGAACGAGTACGATCTTGCCGGCTGCAAGAAGCACATCGAGGAAGAGCCAGACATCTACAAGGCGCTCGACCTCGACTATGTGCCGCCGGAATTGCGCGAGGATACGGGGGAGATCGACGCTGCCGCGAGTCATGTGTTGCCGGTGCTGCTGGAGCCGGGCGATTTGCACGGCGTGTTCCACAATCACACGACCTGGTCGGATGGCGCCGCGTCGCTGGAGCAAATGGCCGAGACCGCCAGGAAGCTCGGCTATCAGTACCTGGGCATCGCCGACCATTCGCAATCGCTGACGATCGCCAACGGCCTGACGCCCAAGCGCGTCCGCGCGCAGTGGAAAGAGATCGACGCGTTCAACGCCAAGCAGAAGAACTTTCGCCTGTTCAAGGGAACGGAAGTCGACATCCTCGCTGACGGATCGCTCGACTTTGACGATGAGCTGCTGGCTGACTTCGATTATGTCGTGGCGAACGTGCATTCGTTCTTCAATCAGCCGCTGGAGGAGATGACGGCCCGTATCGTCAAGGCGATCCAGCATCCGCGCGTGACGATGCTGGGCCACGCGACGGGCCGGCTGCTGCTGCGGCGCGACGCCTATAAGGTCGATCTCGACGCCGTCCTGCACGCCGCGGCGAAGGCCGGCACGATGATCGAGATCAACGCGAACCCGTACCGCCTCGATCTCGACTGGATCCACTGCAAGCGCGCCAAGGCCCTCGCCGTGCAGCTCGTCATCAACCCCGACGCCCATGCTACGGACGAACTGGCCTTCACACGCTTCGGCGTCGACGTCGCCAGGCGCGGCTGGCTCGAGAAGAAGGATATCTTCAACACTCGGACGCTGGCGCAAGTTGCGAAGGAACTGCAAGCCCGCAGGTGAGGTAATCCGAACCTGCGGGGTGACCCCGCAGGTTCGGATTACCTCACCTGCGGGCTTGCCAGACTATCTTTGACGCGCCCGGATCTTCTCCAGTATCGTCACCGCTGTCGGTGTCGTCACCGGAATTCGGGCGATCTCGTCCTCAAGCGACCGCGCCAGGTCCGGCCGGCCGGCATCTTTCGCTCGTTGCAGCCACGTCGTCAGAACCGCACGCCACTCGCCGTCCGCCGGAATCTTGAAGTCAGCAACGATCGCACGCGCTTCCTGTAATGCCGCAAACGCGTCGTCCACCTTTTTCTGGCCAAACATGCTGTCGGCGAACTCGAGCGTCGGTTTGAGCTTGTCGGGGATGTGCAGCGTGCCTTTCTTGCTCTCCGCTTCTTGATACTTCCGCAAAAGCTGCTCGGCTTGTATGAATTCGCGGCGCGCCAGGTGCAGCCGGGCGCGTTCGCGCAAGCACGGCGGATAGTCTTGATTGCGGACGTCGGCCAGCTCGGCCTCGGCGGCGGCGTGCTTGCCCATCTGCGATTCCCAGTGGGCGCACACCACGTGGTAATGATCGTGCCAGCCCGTGTAGGTCCGCTTCGACAGCATCGGCGCCAGCGCGTCGGCCTCGCGCAGTTGCAGCTCCGCTTCCGCCAGCTCGTTCATCTCCATCAGCAGAAACGCCAGGTTCAGATGCAGTACGAACTGCAAGAGCTGCACCTGCTGGAGCCGCATGATGAACGACGCTCCCGCTTCCCGCTTTCGCGCCGTCAAGCTCAGGTCGATCGCTTGCTCGAGGATGCGCTGGGCGCGTTCGTAATCTTTCAGATGGATGAAGCAGATGCCGTAGTTGTTGAGCACGACGAAGTAATCGAACGGCTGGGTGGCCTGGTTGTGTGCCAGGATGGCCGTGCTCTCTTCATAGAGCGCCAGCGCTTCGGTCATGCGGCCTTGCAGCTTGACGTACATGGCGAGTTCGCAGAGCATGAGTCCGCGGCGATGATCGAGGTCGGCGAAGCGGCGTGCTCGTTCGAGGGCTGCCGCGAACGCCGCCTCGGCTGCGAGGGGATCGCCCAGCGCCCGGAGCTTGGAGGGCTTGAGCGCCAAAGGCATCCAGGTGAAGGCGCCGCGCTTGACGACGACGACCCAGGCGACGCCGGCCACCAGGTAAAGCGCATACGCCGCCGCCGTCGCGACCAGGATCCACCAGATCGGCAGATCGAGGTACAGCACGACGGCGGCAATCACCAAGACGGTGCCCCAGATCACCCCGTGGCCGCGCCACCCCAGCGTCGGGCCCGAGGCGCTTGTGGAGATATCGATGTCGTCGCGCGGATCGGTTCGCGGTCGGCGTGCGGAATCGGACATGATCGGTGTCGCTCGTTGGTGGAACTGATGTTGATCCTATTGGCCTTGAACACATTCAGCTTGGTCGTTTCCTGCCGATGTGTTTCATCCATTTCACCACCCCCCTCCTAAATGAAACACATGAAACACATGAAACACGTGAAACACGTGAAACACATGAAACACGTGAAACACGTGAAACACATGAAACACGTGAAACACGTGAAACACGTGAAACGAAATTAAAATCGATGAGAAGCGTCGGGAGCCACGTTGCTGACCTTGCAATTCGGCACGATCGCGATCCTGACCTGCCCCACGCACGCAATACTCTACTATCCACATCAACATGATTCACAATCCGCATCGGCCGATCACAATCCGTTCGATCACGAAGAATCATGCTTTTTGCCCGGCCGCTCCGGTCATAGAACGAACGCATCACATCGGGCGGCGTCCCCTGAATAGCCGTGCGCGATTCGGCAGTCGTAGGACAGGCAGCCTTGCCTGTCCGGAAGCATCAGGGACAGGCAAGGCTGCCCGTCCTACGGTGTCACCGCTGCACAATTGCGCACAGCAATTTAGGATGCACTGCTGCCGACGTGTGGAGGGACTTCATGAACGACCTTGCGCCTGCGGCCGACATCACGGTTCCCGCCGATGTGCTCGCGAGCATTCTTCAGGTTTACGACGATGGGCTGTACCTGCAAGCGTACCAGCGCGCCCAGGCCGTCGGACCGCTCCCGAAGTGGCGCGGGTCCGAGGCGCGCATCCTTGCGGGCCGCCTGGCGGGGAACCTCGGGTCGATTCGATTCGCGGACTGGCATTTCGTCCATGCCTGGCGCAAGGATCGCACGCATCCCGAGACGCTATGGTACTTCGCCCGCTACCTGCTGTCGGTGCGCGGGCCCCTGGCGGCCTGGAAGTTCGTGCAGGACCATCCGTTTCCCCGGGACGCGGCGCGCACCATGCAATCGCACTGGTTCTCGCAGCACGCCACGATCCTCGGCCGATTGCGCGATTTCGATGCGGCCGAGGTTTGGCTGCACAAGGCGGACGCGCTCGGCGAGGAAGCGTGGACCTGCCTCGAATGGGCGGCGCTGTATACGCTCGAAGATCGCCACGCCGATGCGGAGAAGGCTGCCCGCCGGGCGTTGCAGTTGCATCCGTGGTATCGCCCGGCAGTGCAGTGGGTCGCCCATTTCCTCGTGCAGCAACAGCGCGACGACGAGGCCCTTCAGCTTCTGACGCAGGCGACCGGGTTCCTCGAAAGCGGCGCCGTCTTTGCCCAGCTCGCCAACTTGCAGATGGAACTGAAACGTTACGACGACGCCGGCCACAGTCTCGACGAGGTCGAACGTCTTTCGCCGCTGGCGGATCGGCACATGAAGCAATGGCTCGACGCCCGCCGCTGCGACCTCGCCTGCTTTCGCGGCGACTTCGACAAGGCGATCGAGCATGGCAGGAAGGCCGTCGGCACGGACGCGCGCACGAAATCGAAGTTCTACGAAAGTCTCGTCCCACTGTTGACCAATCGCACCGGCCCGGGCAAGCGCGTCGAAGTTCCCGTCGCGTTCGTGCAGCAGCACCACCGCACCTGCGCGCCGGCGACGCTCGTGGCGATCGCCAAGTTCTGGACGATGCCGGCCGATCATCTCGAGGTCGCCGCCGAGATTTCCTACGCCGGCACGCCGCATCACAGTCAGCGGAAGTGGGCCCACGATCACGGCTGGCTCACCAAGGAGTTCACCGTCGACTGGGACACGGCCGTCGCCCTCATCGAGCGCGGCATTCCGTTCACGCTCACGACCACCGAAGTCACCACTGCTCACTTGCAGGCCGTCGTCGGCTACGACTCGCTGCGCCGCACGCTGATCATCCGCGACCCCGGCGAGCGCCATCGCGTCGAGATGGCCTATGACGTCATGCTCGAACGCTATCGCTCGACCGGCCCGCGCGGCATGGCGATGGTCCCGATCGCCCAGAAGGAAAAGCTCGCAGCGCTGACGCTGCCCGACGAGGCTCTGTACGAGATCTTGTTCCAGGTCGAACGGGCGTTGAAAGACCATCGCCGCGAGGAAGCGCGGCTCGGCGTCGAGGCCCTCGCTGGGCAGGCGCCGAAGCACTTCTTGACGGCGACCGCCCAGCGCATCCTGGCGATCTACGACGCGGACATGCCTGCCGAGCTGACGCATACGGAGCGCTTGCTGGAGCTGTTCCCCGGCGACACCCACCTGGAACTCGCCCGCGCCTAC
>JACQFG010000104.1 GCA_016200155.1 Planctomycetota bacterium
CACGCCTCGCAGGACGTCCAGTCCGGCTGGGACAAGATGGCGACGCGGAAGCCCTCGGCCTCCAGCACGCGCCCGAGGATAGCCATCGCGAAGGAGTAATGGTCGATGTAGGCGTCGCCGGTGACGAAGACGACGTCGACCGCGTCCCAGCCGAGCGCGTCCATCTCGCGGCGCGACGTCTGCGCGAACGAGGGGCGTGAGGCGAGGGACGAGGGGCGAGGCTGCGTCATCGGCAAGGAGAGGCGACCAGCATTCGACGTGGCGGATGGCATTCCAGCATTATAACGCCAACGGCGCCGACGAAGTGGATTTTCCCGACGTTTCAGTCAGGACGCGGGTTCGTCCATTCGTCCAACGACACTCCCTCCCACCGTGGAACAAATGGACTGATCCAGCGTGCCATAAATGGATTTTGTTGATCAAAATGGTAATCAACGGTCCCAACCCGGATCCGGTTTGCCGTCGTTGGGGTCGATGAGTTGCCGCAGAATCGCGTCGCTGATGGAAGCGCGTGAGTAGCTGCGAACTGACCCGTCCACCATCGCGCCAAAAAACAAATCAGTCGGCAATGGCAGCGGCTGGTCGCCGCGGATGCCCATGTCTACAGGTTGCGACCATACTACGGCACGATCGGCCTCTGCAAAATAAAGAGATGACGTGTCCGGGATCGCACCCAACTTCAGCGGGCCATTGTTCGGAAACAGCGTTCCCGGACCCGTGAAGTATTGCATGTGCGTCGTCCGCGTATTCTCCGTCTCGTCACGCGTGGGACATGTATAGGTCGGCGGCATTCGGTTTTGCAATTCCTTGTTGCCAGCGCCATTCCACCCGGCGTTCAAGTCGAAGGAATTGTGCAGAGCGTCCTGATCCATGAAAGGTAGAATTGCGACGCGCCAGCTCAGATTAACTTCCTGTTCACCGTCCTTGCCGACCACCATTTTCGGCGGTGGCAACTTTTTGTGAATGTCGTGATAATTGTGGCAGGCGATTACTACCTCCTTCATATGGCCGATGGTTCCGGCACGGCGGACTGCCTCGTTCACTTGCATGCAAACTGGCAACACTACCACGACGAACGCTGCCAATCCAAACATTCCAAAGATCGCGAGAAACAGCCAGTTGCAACCCAGGCCCGACGCCGGTTCGTGCTTGTAGGGCCACGGCTTTTGGACCATCGGCTCGCCCGCGCGAATCGCGCCATCGGGATCACTGGCCGGCGTCACCTTCGCTCGCTCCGCATCGTCCGGCGTCGCGATGGCCGTGGCTGCGGCGCAGGCAAGACAGCGATCGCCTTGCCTGGGTTGGCCGCACTTGGGACAAAGGTATGCGCTCATGGGCTTTCCTCGGACTCCCCTCTCCCCCTGGACGCAGGGGGGGAGGGGCCGGGGGGTGAGGGGGAGAGCGTCCCCACGAAAACACCAGTCCAACCGCGTGATACTAAACCCCCTCACCCCCAACCCCTCTCCCCCTGAGTACAGGGGGAGGGGGGGGAGCGACGTCAATCATTCCACGCCGCCGGCAGCACCTGGCCGTCGTTCGGGTCGATCGCCATGCGCAGGATCTGATCGTTCACCTTGCGGCGATCGATCATGCGCACGGAGCCGTCCCCCATCGCCGCCATGAAAAGGTTGGGCGGCAGCGGCAGCTCGCCCTGCGGCGTGATCGCCATGTCGGCGCCTTTCGACCATGTCACCGGATTATTGCTCTGGGCGATCAGGATCGTATTCGACGGACCGTCGGTCATCGTCATGAAGGTGACGCGTTTTCGCTCCTCGGTCCAGAGCGTGTTCTTGCCGGTGAAATATTGGTGCCTCGTATGCGTCGGGTCGGCAATCGGCAGGTTGACATCGTCATAAACCGGGGGCCGCGAGTTCGCAAACCGGGCGTTGTTGGCATGGTTCCAGTCGTTCGTCTTGTCGAACTGCATGAACATCGGCTGCTGGTCGATCCAGGGCAGGATCGCAACGCGCCAGCTCAGGTCCACTTGCTTGGGGCCTTCCTTCTGAAAGCCCAGCTCGTTCGGAAACGCCTCCATCTTGGGAGTCGGGAGCCGTTTGAAATTATCGTGGTAATTGTGAGTGGCCAGCACGACTTGCTTCATGTCGTTGATCGTCTGCGCACGAGCCGCGGCCTCGCGCACCTTGGACACGGCGGGGACGAGGAGCGCGGTCAAGATCACACCGATGCTGATCACGACGCAGCCGATGACGCCGACGACGATCAGCACGATCACGCCGACGCTCATGCCGACGGCGGTGGCGGCAGCGGCGGTCGTGCCGTCGGAGCGGATGCGCCGGCCGGGGCGGTCATCGCGCAGGAAATCCGGGTCGGCAGCCCTGCTGGCGGCGCGCGTCTGGTCCGGCGTGGTGATCGCATCCGTCGGCGCCGCCGGGCTTGCCGTCGGCTGCGCGGTGAACGCCTCCGGCGCTGCCGTCGCGCGCGGCACGGTTGTGGTGGCGCCGCACTCCGGGCACGCGACCGTTTGACCGGCGTATTCGTCGGCCGCCTGCATTTTCCCCTTGCACGATGGACATTCGAAGACCAGCATGAGATGCTCCGTTGAATTGCTGCTGTACTTGTAGGGACAAGCGGCTCGCTTGTCCCTGAGTCCGGAGACAAGCGAGCCGCTTGTCCCTACGACGAATGCGAAGCGATGTCAGTCGCCCCAGCCCGCAGGCATTTGCTTGCCGTCCTTGGGATCGATCGCCTGGCGCAGGATATCGTCCTTGGCGCTGCTGCGATTGATGACGCGGGCCGACCCGTCGCAGAACGCGGCGATGAATCGTCCTTCCGGCAATGGCAAGGCGCCGCCGCCGACCGCCATGTCCGCCGGTTTCGACCACGGCTGCTCGGTGGCAGCCTCGGCGACCAGGAAGGTGTTCCCCTGCCCGTCGGTGATGTCGGTCAACTTGACTCTCGTGAGCGGGTCGGGAAACAAGGTATTCGGGCCCGTGAAATATTGATACCTCGTATGGGTCCGGTCGGGTTTGCCGCCGGCGGGATGGGTGTAGATGATCGGGATCCGGGCCACGAGAGGCTGATTCTTTGGGCCGTTCCAGGCCTGGTTCTTGTCAAAATCGTTGTACAGACTTTGCTGGCGGAGTTGGGGCAGGATCGACACACGCCAGCTCAGTTCCGGGGAAATGTTCTCCGGAGGCTGTGGCTGCATGCGCGGGCTTGGCAGGGCCCCCTTGGAACCGTGGTAGGTGTGGCAGGCCATGGCGATCTCGCGGACGTTGTTGGTGATGGCGATGTCGGTAGCTGTGCCCACGAGTTTCTGGACGAAGTAGTAGCCGACCCCGACGAGGGCGCCGGGCAGACAGACGCAACAGCCGAGGATGCCGAAAACGACGACCACGATCATGCCGATGCCGACGCCGGCAGCAGCGCCGGCGCCGGCGGCGGCAACATTGGCGCCGCTCGTCTTCGGCAGTTGCTTCGGCGCGTCCTCGTCGTCGTCCTTGCGCGCCTGGCATTCGACGAGCCGCGACACCTGCTCGGGGACGACGATCGCGCTGGCCTTGCAGTGCGGACAGACGGGGGCATCCAGCGTGATCTGACAGAACGGGCAAACGAAGGCCGACATGGGACAACTCCTTGGGAGGCGGCGATGGACGCACCGGATTCCAGGAATTCTATGAATGATCCCGGCGCAAAAAAAGAACGCCGCTCGATCAATCCGTATCGAACGGCGCTCGGGGGGTGATTTCGCCGCTTGCGGCTTAGCGTTCGCACGGCGCCGCGCGAACGCTAAGCCGCAAGCGGCACAATGATTACTTGACGATCTTGCTGACGTCGCCGACGACCTTGCTGATCGCGGCGTCGTTCAGCTCGCCCTTGCGGAACGTGTGGTTGGCGAACACCTTCGACGTGAAGCCGTCCTTCTCCTCGACCGTCTTGTAGAGGATGATCGTGACTTCCGCGTCCTTGGCGATGCTGTATTCCTTCGGGCCGGCCGGGTTGTCGATCGACAGGACCAGCTTCTTGAGCTTCTGCTCGGCGGCGATCTTCTTGAGCTGATCGTCGAGGCCTTCCTTGCTGCTGCAGAAAACGGCGAAGCTGCCCATGTTGGCCTTGCCGTTCTTGTCGGTGGCGTCATCGAGGCCCTTGAGCAGCTTGGCGATGGCGGGGGTCGCCTCGCGGGCAAAGACGACGGCGCACGGATTGCCGCTGTTGAGGCAATACAGGCAGGCCTTCTTGCCGGCGTGCTCGCCGGTGACGTTCAGCGGGTGAAACGGGCCGGGCACTTCCTGGCCGACCTGCGGGCCGGACTTCAGCGTGCCGCCCGCGTAAACGCCCGTCACCACAAGGGCCGAGCCGACGACCAACAACGCACACATGCCGTAGCGGAACATTCAGGAATCCTCCAGTTTAGGGAAAAATGCTCTGAGCCCGAAGCGCAAGCGAGGGCGAGACTCGCCCTCGCTTGCGCTTCGGGCTCAGTGGAATCATTTGGCGTCAAGCACTTTCACCAGCGTCTTTTCGATCGTCGCCGCGTCGAATGGCAGCTCCGTGACTTCGATCGTCGCCGCCTTCTTGCCGTTGCGGTCCATCACGACCAGCGTCGGGAAGCCGCAGCAGCCGAAGCACGACGCCCAGCCTTCGACGGGGTCTTTCTCATCTTGCAGATAGTTGACGACGTTGCATTTGGCGTCCTCGAGCGTCTTGAGCGTTTCCTTGCTCGATTTCTCCGGGTCCATGCTCACCGTCACGAACACGACGTCCTTGTGCTTGCGCTGCAGCTCGAGCAGCACCGGCAGGTTCTTCTTGCTCGGCGCGCTGGCGCTGGCCCAGGCATAGGCGACGACCACCTTGCCCTTGTGGCCTTTGACGTCCTTCATGAAGGCGTCGAACTTCACCGTTTTCAACGCGACCGGGGCGGCCTCTTCTTTCTTCTGCGACTCTTTAGCGAGCAGCGATTCCCGGCTCGGACAGTCGCAGCAAGGGCAGTCGTCTTTCTTGGCGACCTCCGCAGCCGATTGCGTCGGCGCCTCGCTGCTCGAACAGCAATAGTTGCAGCCGGCCAGGACGAACGCGAGGCCGATTCCGCACAAGCTCAGTGGACGCATGATGATGTACCCAAGATGGAGTTATGGACGATGTATAAGATACGATTATCACAACAATTCGGCAACGTCGCCGTGGGACATCCGTACAATAGTGCGCGGCCCCTATCTTTTCGACGCTGTAACACCATTGCCTATTCAAGGGAGCAACCCATGGCTGGGAAGACGACGTGCCCCGTTTCGCGAGCGCAGTTCAAGGAAAAAGCCAAGCCCATCGAGGTCATCATCGACGGCAACAAGATGATTGCCGTCAATCGCGAGTTCTCGACCCACTCGCTCGGCTGGAACATCAGCAACAAGATGACCATCATGGTCGGCGACACGCCCGTGACGGTGCAGGTCGGGCTCAACCTCACGATCGTCGGCTCGAAGGAACTGCCGCCGGAGGGATAAGTCAACGCTTGCGTTTAGCGCTCGCGTGGCGCCATGCGAGCGCTAAACGCAAGCGGCGGCTTCACGTCGCCTCCGCCATCACGGCCAGCTGCACCAGGCTGCGGTTCTGCTCCTTCTCGAGGTACTCGCGCCCCTTCTTGACGTTGATGTGGTCCCACGGCAACCGCTCGTCCATCGGCCGGGCCCGCTGCGAGTAGAACGCGGTATCGATGCCGAGGTCCGCGAACGTCTGCCACCAAATTTCGGGCTTGAAGCATTCACTCCAGCCATCGAGCCGGCAGCCGCGCCGCCACGCTTCCTCCAACGCAACAGACACCCGGCGATCGCCGCGCGTCAGCACGCCTTCCAGCAAGCTCAGCTCGACGTCGTGCTGCTTGATGCGCACGCTCTTGAGCCGGCAGTTGCGCTTGAGATACTGCCCGACCCACTTGAAGTATTCGCGCGTCTGCATGCCGTTCCACTGGTACGGCGTGTGCGGCTTGGGCACGAAGTTCGACACCGACGCCGTCACTTCGACGAAGCGCCCGCGCACTTCCTTGCCGATGCGCGAGATCGTCTCGGACAGTTCGAGGATGCCGTCGAGATCAACCTCGCGCTCGCCCGGCAGCCCGCACAGGAAGTACAGCTTGACGCGCTGCCAGCCTGCCTTGAACGCCTCCCGGCAGCCCTCGTAGAGATCCTCGTTCTTGATCGGCTTGCGAATCTGCTCACGCATGTCGTCGCGCGCCACCTCCGGCGCCAGCGTCAGCCCCGACTTGCGCACTCCCTTCATCAACTTCGGCAACGATTTCAACTGATGATTGACGCGCAGGCTCGGCAGCGAGATGCTCACCCCCAACGGCATGAACACCTCGTGCATCCGGTTGACCAGCTCCTCGAAGTACGGATAATCGCTCGTCGACAGGCTCAGCAAGCTGATCTCGCGATGCCCGGTGTTGCGATAGCTGTCAAGCGCCGCCTGCACGATCGTCTCGACGGAACGAACGCGCAACGGCCGTTTGATGACGGTCGATTGACAAAATCGGCACTGCCACGGACAGCCGCGCATGATCTCGAGCGCGATGCGATCGTGCGGCGTCTCGACGAACGGCACCACGGGCTTCGTCGGCAGCGGAATCGCGTCGAAGTCCTGCTCGATGGTACACGCCCGGATCTCGCGCGGCACATCGGCGCGCGTCCGGTTGATCGCCGCGATCGTGCCGTCAGCGTGATACTCCGGTTCATAGAACTGCGGCGCGTAGGCCCACGCCCAGCTTGAGGTGCTGACCAGTTCGGCAAGCATGTCGGCACGAATTTGTGGCGGCAAGACTCCGATCTTGCCGTTGCTCGAATCGGCAAGATCGGAGTCTTGCCGCCACAAGCGCTCCTTCATGCTGATCCACTTTTCCATCAGCCACGGCAAGCTTTCCTCGCCGTCGCCGATGATGAACAGATCGACGAACGGGGCCAGCAGCTCCGGGTTCTGCGCTCCCGGCCCTCCCGCTATGACCAGCGGATGTGCCAGCGTGCGGTCCTTGGCGTGCAGCGGAATGCCCCCCAGGTCGAGCATCGTCAGCACGTTGGTGTAGCAGACCTCGTACTGCAAGCTGAAGCCGACGACATCGAACTGCGACAGCGGCGTGAATGTTTCGAGGCTATAGAGCGGCAGGTTCGCTTTTCGCAGCTCGGCCTCAAAGTCGATCCACGGCGTGAAGGCGCGTTCACACGCCCACCGCGGATCGTTGTTCATGATCGTGTACAGGACCTGCAACCCATGATGCGACATGCCGAGCGTGTACGCATCGGGGAAGGCCAGGCACAACTTGCCGCGCACCTGGCGATGGTCCTTGACGATGCTGTTCAGCTCGCCGCCAAGGTACTGTGCCGGCGTCTGCACGCGCGGCAGGATGCGCATGACCGCGTTCTTGAGGGAGGTGTTTCGCATGAGAGTATGGTACGCGGGAAAGAGCAGCGATGAAAGGCGATTTTACGCTTGCGTTGGCCGAAAGAGCGCGGCACGATACTCTGAGCCCGAAGCGCAAGCGAGGGCGAGCGGACGAGCGGACGAGCGGTCGCCCTCGCTTGCGCTTCGGGCTCAGTGGAGGCACCCATGCACAACGACGAGTTTCCGTTGGCGTACTTCATCACTTGGACCACCTACGGAAGCTGGCTTCCCGGCGATCCCCGGGGCTGGTGCAAGCGCGGCTCGCACGTCGTCGAGGCGCCCGATCTCACATTGAATGAACGCGCTCGCTCAATCATGGTTGAAGAGCCTGTCGTTCTGGATCAATCCCAGCGGGAACTTGTCGATGCGGTAATCGTCAAACACTGCGCTATCCGAAAATGGGTGTTGCACGCCCGGAGTGTTCGCACCAACCATATTCACGTTGTGGTGAGCGCAGGTCAAGTTGGCACGGAGGTCCGCGCGCAGCTCAAGGCATGGTGCAGCCGACGACTCTCGGAACAGGCAGGCTTGCATGGACGCAGCAAGAATGGCCTGCGCCGTTGGTTCTCGGGGCGCGGCGACGTCGAGTGGATCGACACCGACGAGCATCTGGAGAACGCCATCCGCTATACCAACGAAATGCAATGACGCTGAGCCCGAAGCGCAAGCGAGGGCGAGGCTTCCCCGCCATCGCTTGCGCTTCGGGCTCAGACAATCAGGCAAATGCGGGGCGGCCCTCGCTTGCGCTTCGGGCTCAGTAAAGGAGACTCCATGCAGTTGCCGCTCGTCGAACCGACGTTCACTGCCGACGCGACTCGCCGCGAGTCATTTCACTCCTTCAGCAAAGGCATGTGCCCGAGTTGCCGTGAGCTTGTCGATGGCGCGCGCATCCTGCGCGACGGCAAGGTCTATCTGCGCAAGCAGTGTCCGCGCTGCGGCAAATCCGAGGCGCTCATCTCCGGCGATGCGGACTGGTTTCTCAAGTCGCTCAACTTTATCAAGAAGAGTTCGGTGCCGCTCAAGTTCTCGACCAAGGTGGACGAAGGCTGCCCGAAGGATTGCGGGCTGTGTCCCGATCACGAGCAGCACAGTTGCTTGCCGATCATCGAGATCACGAACTATTGCAATCTCGAATGCCCGATCTGCATCGTGCAGAACAAGCACAACTATCACATGACGCGCGCGGAGTTCATCGCGACCGTCGACGGGCTGATCGAGAAGGAAGGCTATCTCGACACCATCAACCTCTCCGGCGGCGAGCCGACGATGCACCCGGAGTTTCTCGACTTCCTCGATATCGCGAGAGAACGTCTGGAGATCAGCCGGGTGTCGATCTCGACGAACGGGCTGCGCATCGCCACCGACTACGCCTTCTGCGAGGAGTTGGCGAAGCGCAAGGCCTACGTCAACCTGCAGCTCGATGCGATGAGCAACCCAGCCCTGCGCGTCCTGCGCGGCAGTGGCGACCATCATGGCGTCAAGGAACGCGCCCTCGCCAACATGGGCAAGGCAGGCATCCGCGGGACCATCGTCGCCACGATCGCCAAGGGGATCAACGACGATCGCATCGGTGAGGCGGTCAAGCTCCTTTATGAACACGATTTCCTACTGTCGCTGATGTTCCAGCCGGCCGCTTACACGGGCTACGGCGGGGCTCACTTCGCGCCGCATGATCCGCTCAACGTCATCACCATCCCCGACATCGTACACGGCTGCGAGGAGCAAACCGGCGGGCAACTGCGCCGCAGCGATTTCTACCCCCTGCCCTGCTCGCACCCCGGTTGCTTCGGGCTGACGTACCTGCTCAAGACCGACGACGGCTTCGTGCCGTTCCCGCGCTTCATCGAGCTGGAACAATATCTCGAAGCGATCGCCAATCGCGGCACCATCCGCCCCGACGAGAAATTCGAGAACGCGCTCACACTCGCCATCAATCAGCTCTGGTCGGCCGCCGGCAACCTGCCCGACAGCGACCGCATTCTGCGCACGCTCAAACGCGCCCTGCGGCTCATGTATCCCGAGGACCGCGTGCTGAACCTGGAGCAACGGCTGCACCTGGGCGAAGGCCTGGTCAAGACGATCTTCATTCACGCCTTCATGGATGAGCACACCTTCGAAATCGATCGCATCAAGAAGTGCTGCACGCATTACGCCTTGCCCGACGGCCGACTGATGCCGGGCTGTGCGTACAACATGTTCTATCGGCACAAGGACGCACGCTATCTGAGCGACGCGGGGCAAAGCGAAATCTGGGGCAAGACAAGCCTGCCTCTGGTGTGACGATCATTCGCATCGTGGTGCAGGCGGCTCGCCTGCACCGGGCGCTGTGCAGGCGAGCCTGCACTACGGGGTGTCGGCCAAATCGGGAAGTTATGGTTCGAGCACATACCATCGTTCCCAAAGTGAGTTTGGGAACGATGGTTGTACTCTCCCATCGGTGTTTCATCGGCGGCCCATATTTTGCTCGGCCCGCGCAGAAATGATCGATACAATGGACTCCATCGCTCACTTTCGGGGGGATTCGTCATGAATACGAAGCATTTTCTTGCAGCATCGTTCACGCTGATCGGGCTCGCGTCGGCCGCGTTCGGGCAGGGGATGATGGCGCCGACGCAGGGGTCGCCGCGCATCAGCCACATCATGCCCATCGGCGGCCAGGCCGGCACGACCTTCGATCTCAAGGTCACCGGCCAGGATTTGAAGGACGTCGAAGGGCTGCACTTCAACTTCCCCGGCGTGAAGGTGCAGGTGGAAGGCAGCGAGGTCACGCCGGTCGAAAAGAAGGGCAAGCCCGCCCCGCCGCTCAATTCGCAGAAGTTCAAGGTCACGCTCCCCGCCAACGCCCCGATCGGCATCCAGGATGTCCGCATCGTCACCAAGGCCGGCATCAGCAACCCGCGCGCGTTCGTCGTCAGCGATCACAAGGAGTTCGCCGAGGAAGAGCCCAACGATGACGTGCCCAAGGCCCAGCGCATCGAGCTGAACAGCTCCGTCAGCGGCGTCATCTCGGTTCCGACCGATGTCGATTACTACGTCTTTGCCGGCAAGAAGGGACAACGCGTCATTTGCTCCGTCTTGAGCACCAGCGTCGACAGCCGGCTGCCCGCCTTGATCCAGCTCTTCACCGCCACCGACAACTACCTCGGCAGCAACCGCAGCTACTCCCAGAACGACGCAGTCGTCGACGCCGTGCTGCCGGCCGACGGCGACTATTACGTCCGCATCTGCTCCTTCTCGTACACGCAGGGGGGCATCGATTATTTCTATCGTTTGACGGTGTCAACCGCGCCGTGGATCGACGCCGTCTTCCCCTCCGTCGTCGAGGCGGGCAAGGAGGCGCAGGTCACCGTCTATGGCCGCAACCTGCCCGGCGGCAAGCTCGATCCCGACCTCCTTGTCAACGATCGTCCGCTCGAAAAGGCTGTCGTCACCGTCAAGGCGTCCGCCGACCCGATGGCTCTGCAACGCCTGGCCTTCACCGGCTTCATGATGCCGCCGTCGTCCATGCTCGACGGCTTCGACCATCGGCTCAAGAATGCGTCGGGCCAGTCGAACCCGTTCCTGATGACTTATGCCAGCGCGCCGGTCGTCCTCGATAGCGGCGACAACGACACCCAGGACAAGGCCCAACAATTGCCGATGCCGTGCGTCATCGCGGGCCGCATCGAGAAGAAGGCCGACAAGGACTGGTACGCCTTCA